>NZ_CP054475.1:307500-567500 GCF_025345565.1 Thalassolituus hydrocarboniclasticus
GCGGAGAACTGAAACATCTAAGTACCCGCAGGAAAAGAAATCAACCGAGATTCCCTAAGTAGTGGCGAGCGAACGGGGACCAGCCCTTAAGCTGTTTTGTGGTTAGTAGAACGCTCTGGAAAGTGCGGCCGTAGTGGGTGATAGCCCCGTATACGAAAACCTATAAGCAGTGAAAACGAGTAGGACGGGACACGTGATATCCTGTCTGAATATGGGGGGACCATCCTCCAAGGCTAAATACTCCCAGATGACCGATAGTGAACCAGTACCGTGAGGGAAAGGCGAAAAGAACCCCTGTGAGGGGAGTGAAATAGATCCTGAAACCGTGTACGTACAAGCAGTGGGAGCCGACTTAGTTCGGTGACTGCGTACCTTTTGTATAATGGGTCAGCGACTTAATGTTAGTGGCAAGGTTAAGCGAATAGCGGAGCCGTAGGGAAACCGAGTGTTAACTGCGCGTATAGTCGCTAGCATTAGACCCGAAACCGGGCGATCTATCCATGAGCAGGTTGAAGGTTGAGTAACATCAACTGGAGGACCGAACCCACTACCGTTGAAAAGTTAGGGGATGACTTGTGGATAGGAGTGAAAGGCTAATCAAGCCCGGAGATAGCTGGTTCTCCTCGAAAGCTATTTAGGTAGCGCCTCGTGTCTAACCATGGGGGGTAGAGCACTGTTAAGGCTAGGGGTCATCTCGACTTACCAACCCTTTGCAAACTCCGAATACCCATGAGTTCAATCACGGGAGACACACGGCGGGTGCTAACGTCCGTCGTGAAAAGGGAAACAACCCAGACCGTCAGCTAAGGTCCCAAAGTTACAGTTAAGTGGGAAACGATGTGGGAAGGCTAAAACAGCTAGGAGGTTGGCTTAGAAGCAGCCACCCTTTAAAGAAAGCGTAATAGCTCACTAGTCGAGTCGGCCTGCGCGGAAGATATAACGGGGCTCAAACTGTACACCGAAGCTACGGATGCAATTTATTGCATGGTAGAGGAGCGTTCTGTAAGCCGTTGAAGGTCAAGGTGTGAACCAGGCTGGAGGTATCAGAAGTGCGAATGCTGACATAAGTAACGACAAGGGGAGTGAAAAACTCCCCCGCCGGAAACCCAAGGGTTCCTGTCCAACGTTAATCGGGGCAGGGTTAGTCGGCCCCTAAGGCGAGGCTGAGAAGCGTAGTCGATGGGAAGCGGTTTAATATTACCGCACCTCTTTATAGTGCGATGGGGGGACGGAGAAGGCTAGGCCAGCACGGCGTTGGTTGTCCGTGTTTAAGGTGGTAGGCAGAGGACTTAGGCAAATCCGGGTCCTTAATGCCGAGAACTGATGACGGTGACTCTACGGAGTCCGAAGTGGTCGATGCCATGCTTCCAGGAAAAGCCTCTAAGCTTCAGCTATAAAGAGACCGTACCCCAAACCGACACAGGTGGGTAGGTAGAGAATACCAAGGCGCTTGAGAGAACTCGGGTGAAGGAACTAGGCAAAATGGCACCGTAACTTCGGGAGAAGGTGCGCCGGTTTTGGTGAAGGACTTGCTCCGTAAGCTGAGACCGGTCGAAGATACCAGGTCGCTGCAACTGTTTATTAAAAACACAGCACTCTGCAAACACGAAAGTGGACGTATAGGGTGTGACGCCTGCCCGGTGCCGGAAGGTTAATTGATGGGGTTATCTTCGGAGAAGCTCTTGATCGAAGCCCCGGTAAACGGCGGCCGTAACTATAACGGTCCTAAGGTAGCGAAATTCCTTGTCGGGTAAGTTCCGACCTGCACGAATGGCGTAATGATGGCGACACTGTCTCCACCCGAGACTCAGTGAAATTGAATTCGCAGTTAAGATGCTGCGTTCCCGCGGCTAGACGGAAAGACCCCGTGAACCTTTACTATAGCTTCACAGTGAACTTTGAATTGGCTTGTGTAGGATAGCTGGGAGGCTTTGAAGCAGAGACGCCAGTCTTTGTGGAGCCAATCTTGAAATACCAGCCTGGTCAATTTGGGGTTCTAACTCTGGTCCGTTATCCGGATCGAGGACACTGTGTGGTGGGTAGTTTGACTGGGGCGGTCTCCTCCCAAAGAGTAACGGAGGAGCACGAAGGTCGGCTAATCCTGGTCGGACATCAGGAGGTTAGTGTAATGGCACAAGCCGGCTTAACTGCGAGACAGACACGTCGAGCAGGTACGAAAGTAGGTCATAGTGATCCGGTGGTTCTGTATGGAAGGGCCATCGCTCAACGGATAAAAGGTACTCCGGGGATAACAGGCTGATACCGCCCAAGAGTTCACATCGACGGCGGTGTTTGGCACCTCGATGTCGGCTCATCACATCCTGGGGCTGAAGCCGGTCCCAAGGGTATGGCTGTTCGCCATTTAAAGTGGTACGCGAGCTGGGTTTAGAACGTCGTGAGACAGTTCGGTCCCTATCTGCCGTGGGCGTTTGAGATTTGAGAAGAGCTGCTCCTAGTACGAGAGGACCGGAGTGGACGAACCTCTGGTGTTCCGGTTGTCACGCCCGTGGCATTGCCGGGTAGCTACGTTCGGACAGGATAACCGCTGAAAGCATCTAAGCGGGAAACCTCCTTCAAGATGAGATCTCACTGGAACTTCGAGTTCCCTGTAGGGCCCTGGAAGACTACCAGGTTGATAGGTCAGGTGTGTAAGTGCTGTGAGGCATTGAGCTAACTGATACTAATTGCCCGTGAGGCTTGACCATATAACACCCAAACCCGGAAGGGTTGATTGAATACGACAAGCAACTGCTTGTTCGCTTGAGAATCTCTTCACTTAACAGTGACTCATGTATCCGCCCTAATTTGAAGTCATGTCGCAGAACGCGTAAGACGACCAGCTTCATAAAGGTTTGCTTGACGACAATAGAGCTGTGGAACCACCTGAATCCATTCCGAACTCAGAAGTGAAACGCAGCATCGCCGATGGTAGTGTGGGGCTTCCCCATGTGAGAGTAGGTCATCGTCAAGCTCTTATTCAAAGCCCCAGTAGCGAAAGCTGCTGGGGCTTTTTCTTTGCTGCTAAGAAAAATAAAACTCTACGCAGCCCATCTGCAGCTCCGCCAATATCAGGCTCAGCCACTTCCCCACGACCTTATGGTCCTTCTGTTTATACTCGTTCGGGTTACTGACGAAATAGAATCCTGCACTGCGCCCAGCCGGCTCACCGCCAGGCGCCTGTAAGCGTCCTGAACGCAGTTCGAGGGCCGATATCGGCAGGATAACCGGAACAACTCACAGACCCGCTCTGGCAACGCTCAGGCTGATATCGTAGCTGTCGGAGTTTGTTCTGTGTCGGCGTCAATCCGCATTGCCTTGTCTGCACTTGATCGCCGTATTCTCGCCGCACCAGCTGAACGGCTGCTTGAATATTGCGAGTGTATCTACCCGGTTATCCGGAGTTACTTGTGTCTCCATAACGCGGAGGTAAATAAAAAGCCTGCATTTGCAGGCTTTTTATTATCACAGCGAAAGTTGTTTTATCAGAGGTAGTAGTTTTTGCCCGACTCCGTACCGCGTTTAATATAATCACGCAGCCCGATGCCGTTATCCTGCTTTATTTCTTCCAGCTCTTTCAGCAGCTTTTTCGCATGGAAGCTGTCCAGTGCTTCCATCGCTGAAATAGGGTCAATGCCTGCGGCTATACGCATCTGTTCAAGGGCGCGGTCGAGCGCTTTCTGTTTGTAGATATAAAGCAGACTTTGCGCTGCTTCCAGATGAACATTGGCAATTAAACGGTTCTGGGCAAGTGCAGCGTTGTAGTAATTTTCCACCACCTGATCATCCGCTCCGTAAGCCATGCGTCCCATAAAATGCCCCATTTTACGTACGATTCCGGCATCCATTGAGCCTTTGGCGGCAAGCACAAACACATTGTAGGGTTCAGCTTCAGCCATCGCATTCAGTTCGGTGGCCATGGTATCCATATAGCCGCGGCTGAGTACGGTAGGGGAGGAAATTTCTTCACTCAGGCGGGCCATGGCATAAAAGGCAAAATAGCGCGCCATAATATCGTGGCGGGTCAGCTCGGCTGTTTTTTCGTGGCGGGCAATAATGTCCTCCCACAGCGCATGGCGCTTGTCTTTATCATTTTCCAGACGCAGGCCGTAAGTTGCCTGAGAATAAAATGCCACGCCGTGCCCAAGTGGTCCTATGGCGTAACCCTGTCTGGCGGCAGTCTGAAAATTGCCTTTATAAAATTCACGCCAGGCCTGCTGGAGTTGTTCCGCCAGTTGTTCAACCGATTCAAATTCCGGGGTTGCCAGTCTCAGTTCCGGATTACTGCTCAGCACCGCCGATAAATAATCCGCATTGGGGAAGGGGTAATCCGTCGCGCGGTTAAGCTGAAACCAGTATTCGTTCAGCCGTTCGCCGGCATAGTCATAAGGTGTCTGTTCATAGGGAAAAGCTTGCCACTCAAAGGTGGTTACCGGGTTATCGCTGGTGTCAGCCTGGCACAGCGCAGACAAAGCCAGCAGCCCGGCAGCAAAGATGCGCAGTATCGGGGTCATGTTAGGTTCCTGTGGTGATTTTTATTTTATTGATGCCATCGTACCCAAGCCATGCAGCACTGTCATGGTCATAAGAGGCCGGGCTGAATCTGAAACCAACCGGATCTGAAACCAACCGGATCTGAAACCAAAGGACGCGTTAACTGAATGTCTGGTCATTGTCATATTCATCAATTTTTCCTATGGTTGCTGCTTTCCAGTAAAGGAGTTACCCATGTCTGAGGATACGATTTTCGGCAAGATCGCCCGTGGTGAATTACCGGCGACCATGGTTTATGAAGATGAGCACTGTCTGGCCTTCCGCGATCTTTATCCGGCAGCGCCTATGCACATTCTGCTGATTCCGCGTAAGCCGATTCCGCGCCTGTGCGATTCGGAGCCTGAAGATCAGGCGCTGCTTGGCCACCTGATGCTGACCGCCAGTAAAATCGCTGCTCAGGAAGGGCTGGGTGATGCCTATCGTCTGGTTGTTAACAATGGTGAAGGCGCAGGTCAGTCGGTTTTCCATCTGCACCTGCATATTATTGGCGGTCGCTCGCTGAGCTGGCCTCCGGGCTGAGGTTTTATGCGTTTTTCTGCAATTCAGGCACGCCTGCACGATGGCCGTCATTTAGAGGTTGAGCAGTGGCAGCTGAACCCGGGTGAATACTGGGCGATTACCGGCACAAACGGCAGCGGTAAAACCGTGCTGTCGGCGCTGGCCGGTGATCAGGTGGTGCTCAGTCATGGCGAAGCCTGCGATTTGCCAGAGTCGGTGGCCTACGTCTCGCTGGAGGCACAGGCCGCGCAGATTGAGCAGGAGCGCCATGATGACGAGAGTGATCTGAATGATGCGCCGGATAAAGGCACATTAATCTGCGATTTTCTTGCTCCCCTGACAGAAGTGGAGAGCTGGATTGATCGCCTGGGCATCCGCCACCTGCTCAATCAGGGCTTCCGCTCGTTATCGACCGGCGAGAGCCGCAAAGTGCTGCTGATTAACGCTCTGCGCCATAAACCAGAGCTGCTGGTGCTGGATGAGCCGCTTGAAGGGCTGGATCAGATCAGCCGTGAAGCCGTCAGTGACGCGCTGAATGAATTGCAGCAGAAGGGGCAGGCCATGTTGTGGGTTGCCAACCGTCTGGATGAATTACCCGGCTGGATCACGCACGTTGCTTTTATGCACGATGCCCGGCTGCTGTATCAGGGGACAAAAGACGATGTGCTGGCGCAGCCTGAACTGCGCGGCCTGATGCACTTTGACCGGCCGTTGCCGGATTTTCCTGCAACCGGGCGTTCAGCCCTGCAGCTGGCAGAAGGTGAACCTCTGGTCGGTATGAAAGACGTTGCCATCCGCTATGACGAACGTGAGCTGTTCAGCGGCCTTAACTGGCGTGTTGAAGCCGGGGAGCATTGGGCCATTCAGGGGCCGAATGGCAGTGGCAAAACCAGCCTGCTGCAGCTGATTACCGGCGATAATCCACAGTGCTACCTTAACGACCTGCGCCTGTTTGGTATGCAGCGCGGACGCGGTGAAAGTATCTGGGATATTAAAAAGCACATTGGTCTGGTGTCGGCTTCGCTGCAATGGGAATACCGCGCGACCACTAACGTGCTGAGTACGGTCATTTCGGGCCTGTATGACAGCATTGGCCTGTATCAGGCAACCGGTGATGACGATAAACAACTGGCCCTGCAATGGCTGGATATTATCGGTCTGCGCCATAAAGCCAACCAGAGTCTGCAGCATCTCTCCTATGGCGAACAGCGCCTGGTGCTGATTGCGCGGGCATTAATCAAACAGCCGCCATTACTGATTCTGGACGAGCCATGTCAGGGGCTTGATGACCCCAGCCGTATGCTGGTTCTGGCCTTTATTAATCGTTTGTCAGAGCAGCAGAATACGACGTTGTTATATGTAACCCATCATCCGACAGAAATCCCGGCAGCCATTGTTAACCTGTTGCAGTTTGAAACGAAAGATGGCAAAAGCAGACTACAAATCTCTCGCAGATAATAAAGTGCCAACAGGCTTGTGAGCCTTTAAAATAACAACAATAACAAAGGTATTTATCAGTGATCGGATCCATTACAACAACGCGTAATGGCCGCAAGTTTCAGATCAATAAACGACACACGCGTAAGCGCATGGATGTGTCGGAACTTACAGCCGGGATGTACATTGTTGAACTGGACCGGCCATGGACAGACTCTCCTTTTCTTTTTCAGGGATTTTTACTGGAAAATGACGAAGACCTGCTGCTTATAAAAACACTCTGCGAGTGGGTTGTCGTCGAAGTTACGGAAGAGGAATGGTGTGAACTTGATGGCAGGGGAAAAGCCTCTCTGCAGCATCGTACCCGCTATGTTGAAAAACAGGATATGGCACAGCAGCTAAGCGCTGCCAGCCACACCTACCAGTCGACCAAACTGCAGATTAAGCGTTTGCTGGCCAGCGCGCAGTTGGGGCAGGCGCTGAATCTGAAAGAGGCGCAGGCCGCAGTTAAGGACTGTGTCGAGCGTGTATTAAATAACCCCAATGCTATTCTCTGGCTGACCCGCTTAAAACATCAGGACGAATACACGGCGGAGCATTCGGTTAACGTCTGTCTGTTGTCCATTGCCCTGGGGCGCGAAATGGAACTGGCACCTTATGAGCTGGAAAATCTCGGTATCTGCGGATTAATGCACGATATCGGTAAGATGAAAGTACCGGCAGAAATCCTGAATAAACCCGGTCCGCTCGATCCGCAAGAATTTGCCGAAATGGCACGCCACACGGTGTATGCAAAGCAGCTGTTAATGGGGCGTACCGATATTTATCCGGGCGCGGTCGATGTTGCCTACAGTCACCATGAGCGCCTTGATGGCAAAGGCTACCCACGCGGTATCGACAGCAGCAAGCTGTCATTATTTACCCGTATCGTGACCGTAGCCGATGCCTACGACGCCATGACCAGTGACCGCTGTTATAAATCCGGCATGTCATCACTGGATGCATTAAAGGTGCTTAACAATAACAGCGGCAGCCAGTTTGATCCGGAGCTGGTACGCAGGTTTGTCGCCATGATCGGGCTGTATCCGCCGGGATATTTATTGGAAATGAGTAATGGCGAAGTGGGTATTATTTTATCCGCCGATCCCGGTTATCAGCTGAAACCTAAGGTGATTATGATTCTAGGCCCGGATAAACAGCCCCAGCCGGAGCGCATTGTGAATTTATCCATGGAGCCGGAGGATGATCAGGGCGTGCCATATCGCCCGCAGGCCGTATTCCGCAGTGGCTGCTTTGGTGTGCATGTAAATGATTACATTAATCGCGGTCTGCGGATTAAAGGATTTGAATACGCGATAGCGGCCGGTTAAACCGCTGACAGATTATCTCCGCAGCGGTTTTCAGCCATAAATTAATTCTTGCCGAACGGCCGTTATTGTTCCGGCGTTGCAGGCGCGGGCTTTTTATTCCCGGTTTCAGTTGCTGAGCTGTCCGCCGTATTTTCTGCACTGTTAACCGCCGTTGCTTCCGACTTTGGATTTTCCAGCGTTTTTTCTTCGTTGTTTGCTGCAGACTCAGCTGTCTGTGTGTTTTTTGTCTGAGGTCCTGCGGTTTGCGATAGCGGGCCGGTATTTGTCTGCGCTTGCTGCGCAGCACGGCGGCGGGCCTGCTCTTCGGCATACTGGACGATAGCCAGAGTCTGATCTTTCAGGGCCATATGACGCATATCTCCTGCGCCCAGTACTGTGCTCAGCTGATGCAGGTATTGCTCAAAGTCCAGTACGGCCTGTTCAGCCTGAGCCGAGTCCAGCCGGGTAATATTCTTGGCTTCACGGGCGATATACAGGGCATGTTGCGCGGCGCGCAGTGCTTCTTTGCCCGTGTTTTCCGTCAGCACCCGATCCTGATAATGACGGCGAATGATTTGTGCCGCTTTTTCTACCTGTAATTCGGCATCGCTGAAGGTTGCCGGGGCATGAGTATCGGCATTCTCATCATCGGCTTTTTCCAGCGTATCGCTGGCCGGCTGCCAGTGCAGACGCAGCATGGTATCCAGTTCCAGCTGTTGCAGGGATTTCAGAACATCCGCCGATTTATCGATGACTTTATCGCTTTCCCCGGCTTCCACCATGCTGATCAGATTACGCAATTCTTTCATTTCACGCTGATAGCGCGCGCTCATCACGCTGCCGGCTTTAATGTCATCGAGCACGACTTTCTGGGAAAAAAGAGGCGACAGGGCAGACTGTGCGCGGGTTTTATTTTTCAGCGCGCTGTCGAGCAGGCTCATTACCCGCGCAGACGATTCAATACTGGCCTGAGCATCGCCTGCCAGTTCATGGCTGCGTGCCTGTTTTAAAGCCTGCTGCATTTGCTCCATATGCAGTGGTGCATAAAAACTCAGTTCTTCGCTGTTGGCGGTCGCGTAAGCCGCTTCGGCCTGGCTCAGTGCGCGTTCAGAATCGTTACCCAGTTCTCTGACCTTTTCGTTGGTGGCCTGCGACAGGCTGTCTTCGTTGGCAATGCGCTGAGCCGCGCAGCCACTTAACAGTGACAGGCTGAGTAAACCCGCGAGCAGTGGGGTGGAAAAAGAAAAAGAGTTAAAAGCAAAACGCAGCATGAATAATCCCTGAATCATGGCGGGCGTATACAAAAATGCCCGCACCATAACAATAATGAGTGCAGGCATTATAAAGGGTTCACAGCCGAAGATCGCCCCGCAGGTCAATCTCCGGCCGGAATCAGAGCAGACTCAGTCGAGCAGGCTCTTATCGCGTACTGCACCTTTATCGGCGCTGGTAGCGAACTTGGCGTAAACCTTCAGTGCAGTGCTCACTTTGCGTGGGCGCTCTGCTGCTGGTTTCCAGCCTTTTTTGTCCTGCTCGTGACGACGATGAGAGAGTTCTTCAACGCTCAGGTCGACGTTAATCGAACGGTTCGGGATATCAATATTGATGATATCGCCGTCCTGCAGCAGGCCGATGGCACCGCCGGCTGCTGCTTCCGGAGAGCAGTGACCAATCGACAGACCAGAAGTACCGCCAGAGAAGCGGCCATCAGTCAGTAGCGCACAGGCTTTGCCCAGACCTTTGGATTTCAGGTAAGAGGTCGGGTACAGCATTTCCTGCATACCCGGGCCGCCTTTCGGGCCTTCGTAGCGGATAATCACGATATCACCGGCTTTTACTTCATCGGCCAGAATGCCTTTTACCGCATCGTCCTGGCTTTCGAAGATTTTCGCCTTGCCCTGGAATACCAGAATGGATTCATCCACACCGGCGGTTTTTACCACACAGCCATCCAGTGCAATGTTGCCGTACAGAACCGCCAGACCGCCTTCTTTCGAATAGGCGTTTTCCAGATTACGGATACAGCCGTTCTCACGGTCGCCGTCCAGCGTTGGCCAGCGGGTGCTCTGGCTGAACGCAGTCTGGGTCGGGATACCGGCCGGACCGGCTTTGTAGAACTTCACAACCTCTTCGCTCGGGCTGCGCATGATGTCCCACTTATCCAGCGCTTCTTTCATGGTCTTGCTGTGTACGGTCGGCAGGTCGCTGTGCAGCAGGCCGGCGCGGTCGATTTCACCCAGAATACCCATGATGCCACCGGCGCGGTGTACGTCTTCCATATGGTACAGCGGCGAGTTCGGCGCCACTTTACACAGTTGCGGAACCACGCGGGACAGACGGTCGATGTCTTTCAGGTCGAAGTCGCACTCGGCTTCCTGAGCGGCCGCCAGCAAGTGCAGAATGGTGTTGGTTGAACCACCCATCACGATATCCAGCGTCATCGCGTTTTCGAACGCTTTAAAGCTGGCGATAGAACGCGGCAGAACCGACTCATCGTTCTCTTCGTAATAACGCTTGGTGATTTCCACGATGCGGCGACCGGCTTCAAGGAACAGCTGTTCGCGGTCGGCGTGGGTCGCCAGCAGCGAGCCGTTACCCGGCAGCGCCAGACCCAGTGCTTCGGTTAAGCAGTTCATCGAGTTAGCGGTAAACATACCAGAGCAGGAACCACAGGTCGGGCAGGCGCTGCGCTCGTATTCGGCCACTTTCTCATCGCTGGCAGAATCGTCGGCGGCGATCACCATGGCATCAACCAGATCCAGCTTGTGCTCAGACAATTTGGTTTTACCGGCTTCCATCGGGCCGCCGGAAACAAAGATCACCGGAATATTCAGACGCAGCGACGCCAGCAGCATTCCCGGAGTGATTTTGTCGCAGTTGGAAATACAGACGATGGCATCGGCGCAGTGCGCGTTCACCATGTACTCAACCGAATCGGCGATCACTTCACGCGATGGCAGGCTGTACAGCATACCGTCGTGACCCATGGCGATACCGTCATCCACCGCAATGGTGTTGAACTCTTTCGCCACACCACCGGCTTTCTCGATCTCGCGCGCAACCAGCTGACCCAGGTCTTTCAGGTGCACATGGCCAGGTACGAACTGGGTAAAGGAGTTCGCGACAGCAATGATCGGCTTCTGGAAATCGTCATCTTTCATCCCGGTAGCGCGCCACAGCGCACGGGCTCCGGCCATATTGCGACCTGCGGTGGAGGTCTTGGAACGGTATTCAGGCATGGTGTCCCTCGTCTGATCAACGGCTGAAAAATAAAGGCGCTTATTGTATCAGCCGCGGCGCAATAGCTCATCTGCCTATTTTCGGCTGGCCGAGCCATAAGTTACCCCCATCTTCAGTGGATAACTTTGTGACTAACTTTGGGATGAATGGCTACAGGTAAGACAAACCGGGCCAGCGTGACAGATTGATGAAAGTTTGAACGTTCAGGCAGAAAAGCCAGAAGCTCAGAAAAAGCCTGATGCAGCAAGGGTTTTGTGCAGGTTTTTTGTAACAGATTCAGGGGGTTAGTTGAGAGATGTAAGACAGGATGTCAAGGGGATTAGTTAAGTTATTGGTTGGTGGTTTTGTGGGTAAGATTGGGGGTAAGTTGGTTGTTGCTTGAGGAAAACCCATCGGATGACATGGCTACCTGTACGATTAATTGATAAAACACTTTCCCGCAAGTAAATTACCTAACATCGCAGATACGCAAGGAAAACACGTGACCTTTAGAAAGTGGATGGAGTATCAAGGGTTATCTGCGGCATCGGTTAATAACTACGATACTGCGATTAAAGGCGTTATTTCAGACTGGGCGCAAGCCGCTGACTTGTTGCAAGGACCACTCAATGCTGTTGAAAGCCATCAGCGCTTTGCAGAGGTCTCCAAACAGATTCGAGAGCTAGAAGTCTTTAGACAGCGCAATTCTACTGGCAATGGAATGTACGCTGCTGCATTAAATAAGTTTGCAGCGTATTTGAAATCGAGTTGCAAAGAAGATGTAGAAGATGATCTTTCAGAAATTTTAAGTGAAAAAGATTGCACGGAAACTGACAAAATTACCTCAGTTAAAACCCGCTTGGGCCAAGGCATATTTCGCCAAAGGTTAATTGGTTATTGGCAGGGCTGTGCAGTGACTCAATATCCAGATACCACATTATTGGTGGCATCGCATATTAAGCCTTGGCGCGAAAGTTCAAATGAAGAGCGTCTAAACGTTTATAACGGTTTCTTGCTACTACCAACACTCGATAAAGCCTTCGATAAGGGACTTATTACATTTGAAGAAAGCGGGAAAATAAAAGTGTCGGAGCAACTAGAGATGCCGGAGTTATTCGGTATTTCTAGTAATATGAAAGTGAGGCTAGATAAACAGCATCAGGATTACTTAGCATTTCACCGCGACTGTGTTTTTCGCAAAGCACCGTATTAACGTCGTTTAAAGCTCAGGCTAATTACCCCACCCCCATCTGCACCAGCAGCATATACATCGCCGTCCCTCCGACAATACTGATCAGCGCCTGGCGGAACGCCAGGTGCAGCGCCGTTACCAGCAGCAGGCAGCCCAGTTCGGGCAGAAAATCCACTGAGAATGCCACGTCGTTTTTAAACGAATAAATCACCAGCAGCACCATGACGATGGGCGGCAGAAAACGGCCGAGGTGCTCCAGCAGCGGGTGGTCGGCCACCCGGCCGAGCACCATAAAAGGCAGGGCACGGGTCAGGAAGGTAACGCCTGCCAGCAGCGCAATTACGCTGCTCAGATACCAGAATTCGTTCATGCTTCAGGCCCCTTATGTGTGCGGCGCGCGGCGTATTGCATCATCAGTACGCTGAGGCTGAGCAGGATGGCAATCAGCAGCATCTGTTCGCGGCTGATCAGCAGCAATGTGCCGAAGCCAATCAGCAGGGCGGCAACAAAAGGGCGCATATCGCGCAGGTGTTTGTATTGCTCGATGGTCAGCACCATAAACAGCGCCGGTAATACAAAGGCGATGCCGGCGGTGTCGAATTCCAGTTGGCTGCCAAGCCAGGCGCCAAGGGTGCAGCCGATTATCCAATACACCTGATTCACCGCAGTAATGCGCAGCTGGAACTGGCCGCGGTCGATATCCGCCGGAAGCGATGTGGCGGTAATCAGCGAGTAGGTTTCATCGGTGAGGCCAAAAATCTGATACAGACGGCGCCAGCCACGGTTGGGCATACGGCTGATTAATGACAGGCCGTAAAAAATATGGCGCGAGTTAATCAGCAGGGTGGCCACCGCCATTTCGGTCAGCGTTGCCTGATTAGCCAGTAATCCCACCGCCAGAAATTGTCCGGCACCGGCGTAAATAAACAGCCCCATCGCCGTGGCGTACAGCCAGTGGTAATCCAGCTCGCTGAACAGCACGCCGAAGGCCGCGCCTAAGGGCAAATAGCCAAACATCACCGGTAGCGAAGTACGCAGCACCAGCGTGTTAAGAGGGGAAAGTGTCATAGCAGAATCTGCGGGTCGTGAATCTGTGGATGAATCCGTAAACAGCGAGTCGCGGCGAGAGCCTGTCGAGCGATCAATCAGTAGCGCGGAGTCTAAGGCCGGGCTTAAGCGTGGACAAGTGGACTTTAGTAACCGGCTGAGGGTTTTACGGGCTGAATAAAGTCTGGCAGTCGGTATACTCGTTATTAAATATATTAATGCCGCGCATTGTGCGCCTTGTCAGGAAGCCAGTCAGGAATAACCATGAGCCCCAGCGAACACGATCTCTTCTTCCTGCCCCTTGGCGGCACCGGTGAGATCGGCATGAACATGAACCTCTATGGCCACGACGATCAGTGGCTGATGGTCGATTGCGGCGTAACCTTTCCCAAACCGGGGCGGGTCAGCGCCGATGGCACCCGCCACCATTCGGGCGAGCCGGATACGCAAATGCCCGATCCGGAATTTATTGCCGCGCGTAAAGATCAGCTGGCCGGTTTAATTATTACCCACGCCCACGAAGACCATATCGGCGCGGTGCCTTATCTGTGGCACAAACTGCGCTGCCCGGTGTACTGCACGCGCTTTACCGCCGAAGTGCTGAAAAAGAAACTCGCCGAACATGGCTTGCTGCATCAGGTAAAAATCATCGTGCCGGAAACCGGCGAGCGTGTGGCCATCGGCCCGTTTGAGGTGGAATTTTTAGCCTTAACGCATTCGGTACCCGACCCTAATGCGCTGATGATCCGCACCGCCGCCGGCAATGTGTTTCATACCGGCGACTGGAAGCTCGACCCCGAGCCGGTGGTGGGCCACGGCTATAAACAGGAAACCTTTACCCGTCTTGCGCAGGAAGGTGTGCTGGCGATGGTGTGCGATTCCACCAATGCCACCGTGGCCGGGCATTCCGCCTCGGAAGGCGATCTGTACGATGGCCTGCGCCATTACATCGAAAGCGCCAAAGGGCGGGTTATCGTTACCTGTTTCGGCAGCAATATTGCGCGCCTGTTAACCCTTTCCCATGTGGCGGACGACACCGGTCGTTATATGGGCCTTTATGGCCGCTCGATGATCAATATGCATCAGTGCGCCAAGCGGGCGGGTGTTTGGCCGTTCAGTGCCGGCTCGGTCGATACCGGGCATCTGGGCTATTTACCGCGCCACGAAGTGCTGGCGGTGGCGACCGGCAGTCAGGGCGAACCACATACCGCGCTGCGCCGTCTGGCTGCTGGCACCCATCCGGATTTTGAACTGGAGCCCGGCGACCGGGTGATCTTCAGCGCCCGCGCCATTCCCGGTAACGAAGAGGCTATTCAGGGCATTATCGACCAGCTGCACAGCATCGGTGTGGAAGTGATTACCGCCGACGATGCCGAACTGCCGATTCATGCCTCCGGCCATCCGGCGCAGGAAGAGCTGGAAACACTGTACCGCTGGGTGCAGCCGGAAATCGCCATCCCGGTGCATGGCGAAGAAGTGCATATGAAAGCCCACGCTGCACTGGCCAAAGGCTGCGGCGTGCCACGTACTCTTACCGGGCGCAATGGCGACCTGTTTATGCTGGCGCCAGTGCCCGGAATACAGCGCCAAAAGGTGCGTACCGGACGGCTGGGCTGGGAAAAAGGCGCGCTGGTGCGGGTGGTCTGAGTGCAAAAATCGGCCGATGGGCCTGCTGCATTATTAACCCTCTCCTGGCTCCCACGCTCTGCGTGGTAGCCCTTGCTGGCACCGTTGCATTCCCACGCAGAGCGTAGGAACGAGGAAACTCCTCACTTGGCTCCCACGCTTTTCACCTGGCTCCCACGCTCTGCGTGGTAGCCCTTGCTGGTACAGTTGCATTCCCACGCAGAGCGTAGGAACGAGAAATCGTGTGGCGCCAGACAAAATCAGCCGATGTGCCTGCTGCTCTCTGCAAAGGAACAACTTTTTAGAAAGATATATGCGGATTTTTGCGATTTTTAATCGAATCCGTCTGAATCACAATGCCCTCAATTCCTGCGATCACTCATATTGAGGAGCACAAACATGGCAACACTTCTGTATATCAAAGGCAGCATCTTCGGCGACCACGGTCAGTCCAGCCAGCTGGCCGAAAAATTCATCGCCGGCTGGAAAGCCGCTAACCAGAACGGCGAGGTTGTGATTCGCGACCTCGCCACAGACGTTCCGCCTTATCTGGATGCCAACAGCGTTGGTGCCTTTATGACCCCGGCTGAACAGCGTACAACCGAGCAGCAAAGCATTGTGGCGTACTCCGATGCCCTGATCGCCGAAATCAAAGCAGCCGACGAAGTGGTGGTGGGCGTGCCTATGTACAACTTCACCATTCCGGCGCAGATGAAGTCTTACCTCGACTTCTTATGCCGTGCCGGTATCACCTTCAAGTACACCGAGACCGGCCCGGTGGGTCTGCTCGATAACAAACCGGTGCATATTCTGGCGACCCGCGGCGGCCTGTACAAAGGCACTCCGGCCGATACCCAGACGCCGTTCCTGACCACCATCTTCTCCTTTATCGGTCTGAGCGATGTGCGCTTTGTCTATGCCGAAGGTCTGAACCTGGGTGATGACAGCAAGAATGCCGCTCTGGCAGCTGCCGGTCAGGAAATCGCCGCACTGGCGTAATTCCCGGCTTTGCTGGTGCGACAGCGAAAGCGGAAGGTGCGAAAGCAGCTTCCGCTTTTTTATGCCTGCGATTCCAGCCCTGTATCCACAACGATCAGCCTGCTGCGCCTGATGTGAATGTTATCCAGAGATTCTGTGGATAAAAACGTGGACAAGTTTGGGGTAAGGGGCTGCAGGGCACTTTCTGTGGGCGTTGTTGTCAGATCGTGCGAATTTTAAACGCCTGTACGAATTCGGCCGCAGGCCACGGATAGCAAGCGCTGGCAAGAAATTTTTGTAAGAAAAATCAGTAGGATGAGCGCAGCGGCTGTGTTATGGCGCGTGGTTTGCGCCGGTGTTTACAAAAAATAAAATGTGGATAACTTTGTGAGTTAACTGCGGGCAAGTTGCGTATAAGCTGGGGCCAAGCCGCATTTTTGCTGTAAAAACAAACATTTAAGATCACCTCTTAAATCTCCCCGGCGCCCTTCACCCAAACCGGCATTTTTGCGATAATCGCGCCCTTTTCTGAAAACATCTTCTGAACACAAATTAATCAGGCCAGATTTCCTCTATGAAACCGCAAATTGCTGAGCTTTTGTCCGCTGCCGTCGCCTCTCTTAAGGCCCAGGGAACCCTTCCCGCTGATCTCGAACCGCGCATCCAGATCGACAACACCCGCGACAAAGCCCACGGCGATCTGGCCACTAACCTGGCGATGATGCTGGCCAAGCCTGCCGGTAAAAATCCACGCGAACTGGCGCAGCTGCTGGTGGACGCCCTGCCGGCCAACACGCTGGTGGAAAAAGTCGAAATTGCGGGCCCCGGTTTTATTAACTTCTATCTGAGCGATGCCTCGACCGCCAGTCTGGTAAAAGCCGTGCTGGAACAGAAAGAAGCTTACGGCCGTAACAGCGATGGCGCCGGGCGCAAAGTGCAGGTGGAATTTGTGTCGGCCAACCCGACCGGACCGCTGCATATCGGCCACGGCCGTGGGGCTGCCGTTGGTGACTGTATCTGCCGTCTGCTCGATGCCTCCGGCTGGGATGTAACCCGCGAATTTTATTACAACGATGCCGGTGCGCAGATTAACAATCTGGCGCTGTCGGTACAGGCACGCTGCAAAGGCCTGACCCCGGACGATGCCAGCTGGCCGGAAGACGGTTACCGTGGCGATTACATCGTCGAGCTCGCCAACAGCTATATGAACGGCGATACCGTTGAATCTGCCGACCAGAGCTTTACCGGAGCCAAAGACGCCGATGACCTCGAAGCCATCCGTCACTTCGCCGTGGCTTATCTGCGTCGCGAACAGGATCTGGATTTAAAAGCCTTTGCTGTCGATTTCGATGTGTATTTCCTCGAGTCTTCCCTGTACAGCGAAGGCAAAGTCGAAGCCGCCGTAAAAACCCTGATCGATAACGGCTACACCTACGAAGATGACGGCGCACTGTGGCTGCGCACCACCGATTTCGGTGACGACAAAGACCGTGTAATGCGCAAAAAAGACGGCGGTTACACCTACTTTGTTCCGGACGTAGCCTACCACCTCGACAAATGGCAGCGTGGTTTTGAGCGTGTGGTGAACGAGCAGGGCGCCGACCACCACAGCACCATTACCCGTGTGCGTGCCGGTCTGCAGGCGCTGAATGCCGGCATTCCAAAAGGCTGGCCAGACTACGTGCTGCACCAGATGGTGACGGTAATGCGTGGCGGCGAAGAAGTAAAAATCTCCAAGCGTGCCGGCAGTTATGTGACCCTGCGCGATCTGATCGACGAAGTGGGCCGCGATGCGACCCGTTACTTCCTGGCCGCGCGTAAAGCCGACAGCCAGTTAACCTTCGATATCGACCTGGCGCGTTCACAGTCGTCCGATAACCCGGTTTACTACATCCAGTACGCCCATGCCCGTGTATGCTCTATTTTCCGCAAACTGGCCGAAGCCGGTCAGAGCTGGACGCTGGCCGAAGGTTTGGCGGCACTGCCAAAACTGGAACTGGAAAGCGAAAAAGACCTGATTGTAAAACTGGGCCGTTTCCCGGAAATCGTTAAAGTGGCTGCCAATAATCACGAGCCGCACAGCGTGGCGAATTACCTGCGCGATCTGGCCGGTGATTTCCACACCTACTACAACTCAGAAAAAACCCTGGTGGACGATGCCGATGTGCGTAACGCCCGTCTGGCACTGGCGGAAGCCGTGCGTCAGGTGATCAGCAATGGTTTGGGGTTATTAGGTGTTTCTGCGCCGCAGGAAATGTAACCTTTTATTTGCATGATTGGGCCGCAGCGGAGTCTGCGGCTTTATTCTTTTTAACGAACACGGAAAAAGGCAACGAAATGTCGGACAGCGCAAGTCGTATTCCCAAGTGGGTGTGGGTAACCACGCCAACACTGGCAGTCGCCTTTATCGGATTTATTCTGTATCTGGCGACCATTCCCGCCGGCGATGAACTGGAAGCCGTAAAAGGCGATGCCAAAAAAGCGCTGAAACTGGGTGTGGAAAAAGCCAAAGAAGAAGCGGCAAAAGAAGTCGCCAAGCCCAGCTATGAATTTTACCAGCTGCTGGAAAATCAGACCGTCGAGGTACCTAAAGTCGATGTGTATAAATCGACACCCAAAGACGCCGAAGTCAGCTACACCTATCGTTTACAGGCCGGTTCTTTCCGCTCCGCTGACGATGCTGAGCGCCTGCGTGCCAGCCTGCTGCTCGAAGGCCTGAATGCCTACCGTCAGGAATCGACCGTTAATGGCAGCACCTGGCACCGTGTATTTGTCGGCCCCTTTACTGACCGCTCAAAGATGAACAAAGCACAGGACTTGCTGGTCAGCCGTAATATCAGTCCGTTAGCGCTGAAAGAACCGGTTAAGAAATAAACCGTGCAACATCATCGTGCCATGGACTGGCTGCACGAATTCTGGTTATTTGGTCTGAAGCAGGCCTATGCCTGCCTGTTCGGCGGATTCCTTTTATTGGTAATGATTGTTACCCGTTACTGGTATCCGCTTGAATCTCTGCACCGTTACGATTTTATTTTTCTTGCCGCTATCGCTTTTCAGCTGCTGTTACTGGCCTTTAAGCTGGAAACCCTGCGCGAAGCCTGGGTGATCATCGTATTCCATCTGGTGGCCACCGTGATGGAATTATTCAAAACCTCAGACGCCATCGGCTCCTGGGTTTACCCCGAAGATTATGTATTTGGTATAGGCAACGTACCGCTGTTTACCGGCTTTATGTACAGTGCCGTGGGCAGCTATATTGCCCGCGTATGGCGGATATTCGACTTCCGCTATTCGTATTACCCGCGCCGCCGCTGGACCATTATTCTGGTGGTTCTGATTTACCTGAATTTCTTCAGCCATCATTTTATCTGGGATCTGCGCTGGCTGCTGCTGGGGGCAACCATCGTTTTATTTGCCCGCACCCATATTTATTTCCGTATGCACCGCGAGCACCGCCATATGCCGCTACTGGTTGGCTGGCTGCTGGTGGCCCTGTTTATCTGGCTGGCAGAAAATATCGCCACCTACACCAATATATGGATTTACCCCAATCAGCAGAATGGCTGGCAAATGGTGCCGCTGGCCAAACTGTCCTCCTGGTATTTACTGATGCTGCTGAGCTTTGTGCTGGTGTCGTTAATTAACAGGATTGAGATACAGGTGCGGAAATAGTCTGGACATGGATTGGCCGACTTAGAAATCAGCGCAGTATAGAGCTTTTTACTTTTTGTAAAGCAATCAGGGGGAAAATACTGCTGAGCTATGGCAAGAAGAGCGGTCAGTCTTGCTTTATATCAATAACTTCCCGGGGTGTTGATAAGTCTGTTGAAAGCCTCTGGGTAGGCTGTTAGTATCCGCGCATCTATGGACGGATACAATCAAAGGACTGGTATGCGCCTGTTTCCCGCAGCTTTGTTTTTCTTATTATCTTCTTCTGCATTAGCTGGATCAGTTGATGTGGATATCCGTCTTGATGTCCCTCTTAGTTCTTTAGAATCAGAAAAAGAATTCACCATTGAAGTGGCAGACTGCACCCAGATACAGGGAATTCGTTACGATGGGGTGGACATACCGGTAACGACGGCTCTGAGGGGGCATGGTTCAGCTTCAGCATGTCGTTTTTCTGGTTTGAAGGCATTTTTTTCCAACTCGGCCACGATTTCGGTTGAGATTATCAATGCAGATGGCTCTTTAGTTTCATTTTCTGAAAATTATCAAGTGGAAGACTCTCCCCCTGAGTTGGAGCTGAGTGGCGTTAGTGTAACTGCAGGAGTGGGGACGCAATCGTTGCTGTTGGAGCTGGCGGCTTCAGATGATGTTGATATCTCTTATGTCGACCTATCCGTAAAGGGGTATCTTGCTAGTCAAATACGTAATGCAGGAGGGGTGCTGAATAGTGAAGGAGTCGTCCCGTTTATTGATTTTCGGGGTAAGGTTTTCCCTAGGTCAGATGATAATGAAGAGCTGGCGATTCGCCTGGATTTCATGCGTCAGCTTGATGTATCGCAGTTGTCTGGTGATGGAATCCTTATTATCGAGGGGACGGCTGTAGATCCTTCGGGGAACAGTAACTCATTCAGCGAATTCCGCTACACCGGGGGGAGCATAGAGGACAGGCTGGAATCTATAACATTTCCTGCAGCCTCAGTGGTTCTTACCGATCTTCTTGATTCCTACCAGCTTGTCCCTGTTGGGCATTACAAGTTCCGTGGTGACGTTCCCCTGCTGGGAAGAGGCTCAGGTGTTACATATAGCGTAAGTGACCCGGAGGTTCTTGGGGTAACAGCGGCGGGTATTATTTATCCGAAAAAGGAAGTTGAGCCCCGAATGGTGGACGTTATTGTCTCTCACTCGGATGGACCAGAGGTCAAAATTCCGGTATCGCTGGATTTTAATAAGCGAATTAATGAAATATCGTGGCTGAATGATGATTCAGTTCCAGTATTAAACGGTTTAAATAAAAGGCATGACTGGCCTGAGGTTGCAGTTGTTTACGATGATGGCAGTAAGCGACTTCTGGACTCAGAGTTTCCTCTGTCGGTAAAGATTGATCAGGATCTTACGCGTGTTGTAGAAGTTACATCGAAAGGTCTGTTTTCTAAGGCTGCTATTTCTAAAACGGCGCCGGTAATTTTATCTGTAACCTCAAACCGTGTTCCGGGTAAGGAGTTTTCTTTACCAATTGCGTTCCGTGATGCTGAGCCGCAGGTTTCCGTACAGGGAGCGGTAAGGGTAGAGGTTGGTGAGTTGCTTGAGCTTAGCGCTGAGGCGTCGGATGATGTTGGTATTAAATCCGTCAGCTTTATGCGGGACGGAGTTCTGCTGTCCAGTAGTGATCATGAACCCTTCAGAATGAATCTGAGTATCACGGAAGCGATGGATGGTAAAGAGTATCTTTTCTCGGCTATTGCGGAAGATACCGAGGGAAAAAAGACCGAATCTTCAGCACTTAGGGTTCTGATTTCCGAAAAAGCCCCATCATATAATCCAGGGCATCTGCATGAATCGCCAAGTTCTGTGATGCCTGTTGTTGAGGGAAGTCGCTATTGGTACCGTGCAGCCTATGATCTTGGTCCAGCATCATCTCTGACTGCTGAATCGCGCTCAGATATAAAGCTGATAAAAATTTACGCCGATGATCAGGAAGTTGCTGTTATCCGTTACCCTCTGATGGAACCGAGAATGAAGCTCGTGAAGGGAGTGCTGGTTAAGTATATGTATGAACTCTGGCAAACTGAATTAACAGCACCGGAGATATCAACGAATGAGACATCTTTACCCATTCGTGCGGAATACCATCTTAATAATGGCTCTGTCTTTATTGAGGATACATACTTAGTAAGGGTTATTGAAAACTCATCGCCTTTAGTTGTTTTGGATAAACCCGTTAATAATACGCAGATAAGCGCTAATGCAACGCTTTATATTTCAGGAACGATTCTCGATGATACTCTGTACCATGGCACGGATATAAGACTGTTTATCGATGGAGACGAGGTTGGGAAAAAATATATCAGCATAAAGGATTCTGATGCTGAGGAGTTTGATGAGTCAAAGCCATATAAGTTGCCGGATGTATATAAGGGTGCATTCGAATTCAAAAAAACGCAGTATCAATATCAATATAAAGTCGCTGAAAACTCAGTTGGTGATGATATTCATATTCGTTTACAGGCGAAAGATAGCAATGGAGTTCTGATTAAAACAAATGAAATCAGTGTGGCTGTAATCGCTGATCAGCCCCCAGGTACGTCTGTTGTCGCGCCAGTCCCGTCACAGTATATAACGGAAGGCGAAAAGGTACGATTCGAAGCCGTGGCACAGGATGATGTTGCCTTGTCCAGGGTGGAACTCTATGTAAATGGAACTTTATACGAGACGCTAACCAGTGAGCCATACATGACGATATATCAGGCTCCTGTTGGAATTCAGGCCGAACAGGTTCTGGAGTTTTCTGCTATTGCGTATGATTCTGATGGACAAGAGGGTCGTAGTCAGACAGTAAAGGCGACACTGGGTCATGATGACAGACCGCCGGTTGTTGAGTGGGTATCTCCTGAAATCAATAAGCTGGAAGGAGAGGAAACGATTGCAGCCTTGCCGGAGAACTCATCTCAAGTTCTAAAATTTGTCGGTTATGACAACATCGCAATATCCTCTCTGATTGTGACAGGTATTGAGAAAACAGAAAGCGGCTATATTCTTTCTGATAATCCGGCGCATCGGGAAACGCTGGCGATTAACAAAATACCTAACAGTATGAACCAGTATTCGTCAGCAGTTTTGCTCGCAATACCGGAGCTTTCTGAAAATGATTCTCTGGGCTACAGAAGCTTTCCTGTTGAAGCTATTGTCACTGATACTAATAAAAATACGTCGTCGGCTCCTGCTGTTATCAGGGTAGAGAAAAATATCGGTGCAGTTATCCGGAATGTGGAAGTTCTTAAAGATAAATTATATCCGAAAGAGACCTTACAATTTACAGTAATGGCTACTGATGATGTTAAAGTTTCCGAATTAATATATCAGCTTGAATCGTCCGGAAATATTTTGTTTCAGAAGAGTTATAGTTCAGAAGATGGTTTGGTTCAGAATTCAACAGTCATTGAGACATTTGAAATAGAATTAGATGAGCTGAATTTACCTAATAGTAATGATCTTCTTAAGTTGATTGTTGTTGCAAGAGATAATCAGGATCAGTCTCATCCTGCCACAGGTGTTTATTCAAAAGACATTGCTATTCAGTCAGATAATGATCCTCCGGTTATTTCATTGTATTCCCCTGTTCAGGGAAGTGAGATTCAGCTTTCTGCTAATAATGAGTTTCATCTGCGTATAAACGATGCTTCGGTTGTTGAGAGGTGGTCTGTCAGCTTATTAGGTAAGCAATTAATTGAACATGTAATCTCTGAGGCAGAAGTTAATAATGCATTTAATCTTAATTTATATAAAGAAGCCTGTGAAATTAACGCGCTGTGTTCTGATGGCGATATAATAACACTGGTTGTTTCCTCCACTGATGGTTACGGGAATATACGAAACACTAACTGGAACTATATTGTAAAACAGGATTCTCTCCCGGAAATCAGTGTGCGACTGCCATCTTCCGGATCCCGTTATTATGAGGGAGAGCTGGTGCCGATATCTCTTCTGCCTTTTGATGACTTGGGTATTAAAGAGGTCGGGTATCATGTTTATAGAAACGATAACAAACTGTTTAGTACCCAGCTGGCACCAAAATCTGGCCATAGTTCTGTAGAATCGGGTGCTTATGTAAATGGAACGTATCGGGTTCTGAGCTCGAAACAGGGAGAGGTACGACTGGCTGCTTATGTTGTTGACAGCTCTGGACAGGAAACAACTAAAGACATAAGTATTGAGACCTTGCCGGATAATAATGCTCCTGCTTTAAGTGTTGATCAGCCATCGAAGAATATAATTGAAATTCGGCCGGGTGGTAGTTTTCAGTTTAAAGGCGTCGCCATTGATGACAAATTTATAGCGGATAACATCTGGATCGACGATTCTAATGTTCAGAATTTACGGGCGCTGGTCAGATTACCTAGTGGCGAAGATTACACGCTTTCCTGGAAGGCTTTAATATCGTCAGGAGTCGTAGAAAATATCAAGCTACCTAATCCTGGCAGCTTTGGCGAAATTATATACCGGGAGCAGTATCGTAGAGATTTTTCTGGGAAGGTCGTCGTTGGTCAGGAGTTTTCTGATTATGAGGGGCAGGATTTAGAACTGAAATTTATTATTACGGATAATGGGGATAACAGCACCGAGTCCGAGAGTTATGTTCTAAGAATTCTAAGAGATCAAACTCCTCCCGTGATCAGTTTTTCCGGTATAGATTCTGATATTTATCATTATCAGGACGTTGTGTTTAATGTTGACGCGGAAGATGAAACTGAACTGCAAACTCTGAATGTATATCTTCAGAATAATGGCGAAGAAAAGCTTATTGCTGGATTGAAGGATGTGCAGAGCAAAGAAGCACGTATCCGTGGAGTAGCATTAAGTTATAACGATAACTTCAGTGAAGGTATGCAGGAGGCTCCTCGCTTAATTGCTCGAGCCGAAGATGCTTCCGGGAACAATGCTGAGAAAATTTTCGATCTGAACTTCGGGGTTGATCCTGAGCCGGAATTTGATGTAATTAAATCCATCTCCGATGGTTCTTTGAAGGCTTCTGGTTTGTCAGTAGATCAGATTCTTGTTAAAGACCAACAAGTTCCGGGAAGACAGCTTGTCAATGCAGGATACTTTTACTCCTCCCTTAGCGGCCTTGCTGATAATAGCAGGCCAGTAAGAGTTTCATATGACTATAGTGAGTCTGATATTACAATAGGAGAAGCTGTTAAAGCTGATGTTAAAAAACCTGTTTACAGTAATATCTATACATGGGTTTCATATCCCGAGCACACAAATTCTACACCTATAGTCATTCATGATAGTCAGAAGAAGGGTATGGTCATCATTGGTGAATCAGAAGTGGGAATTAAACACTTCCCCTCTGATCCTACTATTGCGGGAATTACAGGGCTGGATGAAAATGCTGAAATATCAATTAATATACATTCAAGAAGTCAATGTATTTCCAACTCAGTCATATTAACCACTGTAGGTTCTTTGGGGGATGAATTAAAGAAAATATATAGTGATGCTAATGTTCATTCTCTGAAAATTGATTTTTCAAATACCAACTCTGTGTTGAAGGCAATCGAGCAACATCGTTCTCCTGCACATGCTTTAAATTATGGATCTATAGCACAGCTGAATCAATTTTCCTCGGTATCAACAGGCTGGGTGAATTCCTTTATTCATTTATCCGACAGTGCCAAGCCTGATGTAGGCTCTCGGCTATCTTTTGGTGGACTGTTGTCCATGCGAGATGCCAGCGTGGATACTATTTATCACAACCTCGTATCCGTCACTCCTGCAGAAAATAAGCAATTCTCATTGTTGGGCTTTGCTATGGATCACTTGAGTGAAAAACGTGGTGATGTACCGGTGCGTGTTTTAATGTCGTCTGTAATCGTTGCGGACACTGAAGCACCGGATTTGATTGCAGAAACGAGCGTATCGAAAATCCTTCCACGACAGAAGGTCAGTATAAAACTCAATGGCTTGGATGATGGTCTGATCATTGAAAAGATTAATACCGAGCTGAATGGTATTGCTCAGAGTGATAAGCACCTCCCTTATTCGATGAGAGATAACAGCATTGTTTATGAACATCCCGCTGAATACAAATATGGAAACTTTTCTCTTCAGATTAATGCATTGGACCGGAGCGGTAATACTTATAGTCATGTTTATGAAATTAACGCTACAGATGATGAGCGTCCGGCAATTACATGGAAGCAATTCCGGGATTCTGATCGGGGTATTGTAGACTTATCCAGATTAAACTATGGCGAATTCTGGGTTCGTCATGGCGATACATTTAAGGCAGATATGAAGATTCTGGATGATGTAGGTCTTCACTCCTTTAACCTGTATCGTTTAACCCGCTCTGGAGATAGGGTTAAGTTAAGGGCAGAGAAGACATATACCGATATCTGTGATGAACTTTGGGACAAAATGGATATTGTGAGTACTGATGTACTCTTTGATCAGGCTGAGCCAACAGAATATCTGGCTGTTGTGACGGATGTTAATGGCAAGACCAGTGAGTTGAAGTTTATTGTTCATCCAAAAGAGAATATACAGCCGCAGGTTCGTATTGTTGCACCACTAGACGGTCAGTATATCGTTGCGGGGGCATCCAAACTTCTTGCTGTCGTCGCTTTCACTGATGATACCGAGATTAAGAAAGAGAGCGATGTATCATTTTATGTTGGTGGAGTAGAAGCACCAGTATTAAAAAGCTATAAATACACCGAAAAACCTCCTGAGGTTATCAAGGCATTTCAGGAAATCTATGACAATCTGGAACTTCGCTATAGTCAGGATGTGGCTTCTGAATTAGGGCGCGTTGATAGTCAATATGCAGGAACGGCATCTTACATATTCAGTATGCCTGAAGGCGTGGCTCGTGTTTCCGAAGAGCTGGAAATAAAAGCCGTTGTTCGTGATAAACAAGGCGTCATAAATAGCCATCTGATTAAGGTTGTCGCTGCGCCAGATGAGATCAAGCCAGAAGTGGTGTTATGGGATCCGGATTTTGCATATTCGCCGGTTGAGAATACAGATCTTACTCTGCAGTTCTCAGCATTCGATAATGTTAAAGTCGATCAGCTTGTGCTTTCTACATCCTATGGCGTCAGCTTACCCGATGGCAGTTATAAGAAGAAAGAGTATTCGGAACCTATTGTTAATATTAATAACATATCAGCGGATGATGCCTATCCAGCCTCGGCGGAAAATATTGATACGCCAATTTATAAAAAACTCATTCATGTACCAACGATACCAGAAGTGCTGACGACTATTGATCCTTCTCTCCTGGGAGAATTCAATGAGGATTATCGTCTTGATCTCTGGGTAAAAATTGAGGCGCGAGACTCCAATGGCAATATCCGGATCAGAGAACTCAGCTATGCTGTGCGTGTGGATGAGAGACCGGTAATTGATTTTGTTAAACCAGCTCCGGGTGAAAGTGCTGTTGAAGAAGACCGTTTGGCGGTTAATATTCATGGGTTTGATGATGTAGGTTTGGCTTATGTCAGGCTGACCGCATACCACGGATCGGAGCAGGCGGAGAATAAGATTTCTGAATTAAAACTGGTTGGTGGCCCATATCAGTTTATCGTGGATGTTCCCGCTTATGACGATAGTGATGCTGATAGTAATCGGTTAATTTTGGTTGCCGAAGCGGTTGATACTTATGGTGATAAGGTTGGCGATTTAGATAAGCACAGAGTCACTGAGCGGCTTGCACTATTTATTATTGAGGATGAACGCCCTGTAGTTGCTATTGCTTCACCAGAAAGCGGGAAGGAATACACTGAAGGGCAAGCGGTATTGGTTGAAGTCAACGCAACAGATGACATTGGTGTTAATCAGGTTGTTCTTTCTGTTAATGGGCTTGTTGGTGGAGAACAGACATTTGTCGACACCGAGTATCCCTATGAGTTTATTTTTAAACTTCCATATGGCCAGGCTGGCAGCGAGGTTTCCATATCGGCTACTGTTGTTGAACAGGTATACGGTGACAAAGAGGCAAGGGCAGTCTCTGTTATATCGCCAACACTGATCAGCATCGGGAAAGATAGCCAGGCACCATTAATAACCCTGAAGGCCCCTGAGCCTGATGACGTAAGCTATATAGTTGAAAACAGAGAACTGCCGTTTGAAGCGATTGTCACTGATAACGTTGAAGTGTTAACTGTTCGCTATGAGTTTATTGTTGATGGCCATTCTGTATCCACAACACTGTCGACCTCACCTCCATACTTTGGACGAATCCCGGTAAAATCAATAGCTGAGTATCTCAATAGCGAAGAGTCTTTGCCATCAGAGCTTGCGGCTACTTTCCGGGTAACTGCTACAGATGGTGCTGGTAATGTGTCGGATTCAGAAGCCGCGCTGAAAATAAAGAAAAACCTGCCACCGATAATTAATAATATGGGGCTTCTGGATCATCGTGGTTATAGTATCAGTCATGCGGATGGTATAACTAAAGGGCGAGCGGTTATTATTACAGTAACTGCATTCGATGAGTTTGGTATCGACCGGATTGAACTCTATAAACTAGATTCGTCTGGAAAACCTGTTCTGGTCTCATCTGATTTTGCTGCACCTTTCCAATATCATTATGAGATCTCAGACTCTGTAGGAACGGAACTTAAGTTTCAGGCCAAAGCGAAAGATATTGATGGATATTGGTCCGAAATTGGCGGCGATCTTAGTTTTATCGTTACTGAAAATAAGCCGCCTCAGGCGAATATCATTAAACCATTTAATAATGATTCCGCAATCATTGAAGGACAGAGTCTGGAGGTGATTGCCGAAGTTTATGATGATCTTGGGTCTGATGCTGTAACTCATGTCGACTTCTACCTGAATGATATTTTAGTAGAATCCGTATATCAAAATATGAGCAAAACAGATGGTACCTCTGCCGGCGATAATAAATATGCGGCTACTATCATTCTTCCTGAAGGTATTCAGGGAGCAGTGTTGCAGGTTGTTGCATATGACCGGGAAGGGCTTAGTGGGAGATCTGAACCACGATTTATAAAGCAGATTGATGACACTGTTAAGCCAAAACCTTACATACTTTCTCCTGTCGATGGCGATATAACGACACTGTCAGCCTCAGTTGAAGAAAATAACTTACGCCTTTTGGTTGCGGTTGAGGACATCGGCAACCCTCTTGATCGGCATGTTTTTGCCCGGCTGACTAAAGAACGATTTGAAAACGGTGTATGGAGCGCCGATGCATCGGAGGTCGTTGAGCTGATTAACGACGATAGTCGTCTTGCTTCAGATGAGCCACATAGTGAACCCGAGAATTATTACTATATATACAGCTATGATTATGCCTCAGGAGCTGTTCTGAGCCATGATGACAGTAGTGTTTTCAGAGTAAAAATAGAATCTTGGGTGAAAACTCCTGCAGATCAAACTCCAGAGGTTGTTACATCCTACTCTGAAATCGGCATGGCGTTCCGTAACAGCTACTTTATTCAGCCTAATAGTGATGTGTCCAGTCGATCAGAGGCGACGAAGGTATTTTATACCGCATCGGACCAATTTATTTCAGAGAGTCAGCATGGTCCTTTAGTTGTGGCATGGGCAAGTGAAAGTCCATATAACTCTGAGAGTGGCCTGGGTAACTATCATTGGCAAAATGGGCCGATGACTGGGCTTTACAATATCGGGCAATCTGATTTTACAGAGATGCCTGGTGGTATTACGTATGCATTCTCTTCTAATCTTAATGGCTCGGCCGAAGTATTCTCTGGAGTAATCTCAGAGGTTCATTCTGCCAAGGGTATTGTATTGGCCGCTAAATCTTCTGGTACCAGAGTGGGAGGTAACAGACCAAATGAAGCTCCATCTGGTAATACAGGCTTTGTAGACTCTTTAATCAGCGAAATTAATAAATATTCTGAAACTGGTCGCATTGACGATTATTCATCAGCTGAGTTGCTTGTATTTAATCACCAGAACGGCGATGAGCAGTTTGGTTTACCTTACCTCCTTAAAGGGCGCGCAGATTTACCTCATGGTGAAGCCTATGGTCTTGATGCGTCAGGAGATATTGCATTAGTCGCTAATGGGGATGGCGGTGTTATTGCATTCAATATTCATGATTTATCTATGCCATATCGAATTGGTTTTGTTAAGCCCGATGGATTTGCCCGCGATGTTAAAATAAAGGGCGATTATGCCTATATTGCTGCATCTTATCAGGGCATTGTCGTTGTTGATCTGACCCATCCGGATCTGCCGATTGTCGCTGTTTTTGATACCTATGGGATTGCCAATCGTATTGATATAGAAGGTGACAGACTGTACGTCGCGAATATGGCGGGGCAGGGAACTGTTGCTCAACTGAATGTTATTGATATCCGCGATCCACAGAATCCCCGTCACGTTTACGCCTATGATGTTAATCACGGCCGGGCAGACTACGAGCTTGATGGCATTTATGATCTTAAAGTAATTGGTGGTCTTGCTTATCTCACGGTCAACTACTCTGACCAGGAAGACAGACCAGCACAGTCGTCTGTGGAGATTATCGACACAACCAGAAATCAGGGTTATGAGTATTACGAAACCCGAAATGCTGTAACCCATCGCACACCTTCCTTGCAGGATGTGGGGGCGAGGGGTATTACAGTCGGGTATGATGAAGTCTTTGTAGCATCGGGTCAGCAGGGCCTGAAAAAACTTGATCTGAATAGTCTGACAGTATTAGGGCACAGCCCTGTTCATGGTAAGAATAATGTCGCACTGGATATAGAAGAAATTCATATTCGCGTATCTCATCCTATTGATATTAATGATGACTATAAATCTAAAATCAGTGTTTGGCTTGGTGTCACCGGGTTAGGTGAAGATGTTACAGATGAATTCGAAGTATCTGTGAAGACTACCGGCGCTGAAGGGGATACTTCCCGTGAGATTGTTCTGAGACGGAAGCCCGAAAATTTATTGAGAGCGGGTAAGGAATACCACGTCCATATTGAGTCTGGTATCAAACCGGTAACGGGCGGCGTGATGGCCCAGCCTTATGAGTTTAGCTTTTTCAGTATCGTTGATAGCGAAGCTGATATTCCGAATATAGAAGGAGTATCTCCAAATACGGTCAGCACTAATGGCGGTGAAATTATCAGCCTTACAGGGTATAAATTTGACACCGTTAATAAAGTCGAAATCGGTGGTCGCGATGCAGTAATCACAGCTACTGAGGTTGTTGATAATTCGTCAGGACTTATCCGGCTTTCGGTTGTGGCTCCTGCTAACTATGCTGGACCGGCAAGTATTAAAGTTGAGAATTCATTTGGCATCAGTGACACCGTTATTGGAGCTCTGACGTATATTGATGATCTGCGTCTTAGCTTTATTAATCCATCCGTTGTGCGGGTTCGTCAGGACGGTGAAAACGATCGTGCAGAAATTATTGGTTACGGTTTTACGCGGAATATTGTTGTTAAGGCTTACCCTGAAGGGCAACCAGATCGGGCTATTACCGACCGTATTGATAATGATCGCCTGGTTCTGAGAAGTTCTGAACGGATACTCTGGACTCTGCCTGATTTTGCTGACAGTTTCCGCGGTTTTGTTACCGTTGAAATCTCTGACGGCGCCCGGAAATCGGTTCTGCCGAAAGCGGTTTTCTATGGTGCCCTGGTTTCTGATGCTCGTATCCGTACCCGCGAACCCGAAATGCCAGCTTTGCAGCCAGCGTTACTGCCTTTCGGTAATATTGCTGCGTTGGAAAGCGATGCTGATCTGGGGCTTCTGTATGTACTTGGGACAACTGGTATTCCAAGCACTAAAAGTATTAGCAGTGAGCAGGAGCTGAACCAGAAGGCTCGCCCAAGCTGGCTGGCATTGGTTCATTATGAACGCGATGACCTGGAGAATGCCGCGCCTATGCATGGTCTGGGTTATTACAATATGCCCGCCGACCTTATGCCGACAGCGATGAAAAAACATGGAAATTACCTCTATGTGACTGCGAAGGGAGGAAATTTCCCCGGCTTTGATACCCGCTATGAAGGGCGTGACTGGCTATTGGTGTATGAAGCTGTTACTGCATTACCAGGCAGTGGAGATGGTATTGATCAGGCGGAAGGGTTAAACAGAAGCTTTATAAATGCAATTCCTCTGCCGTCGCAGAAAGGTTTACGTGATTATTCGCTGGCAGCAAAAGATAATCTGTTAGTTATTGGTGATACGGCAACAGGCGTTTATCTGTATTCGTTGATCAACCCTGTGCGCCCCGGATTAATCAGCGTAATTGATAAAGTGCAGTCGGAACGTGGCACTTTGCCATTTGGCCCAAGCCGTCTTTATATCGCCGGAAATGAACTGTTTGCCAAAATTCCGCAGGGGAATGAAGGCTTTGGTTGGGCTACCTTTGACCTAAGTAAAGCCAGTACTCCACAGCTGGACTTACTGAAAGTCAGCGGCAATATGGCGCCGTCGGTCGCCGGTAATTTGCATCTGGCTGACGATTTTCGAGTGTTTGAGCGTACAGGAACGGAGCAGTGGCAGCTGCGGGGGCAGCAAGAGGATTTCGGCGATGTCATCTATCAGCCAGGCACAATTGCAATTGCAGGAAAATCAACATTAGCGGCCAAAATAAATCGTCGTAAGTGTGGCAAGGGTGTTTCTGTTAAATATCTGTCACTGGTTGATTACTCTGATGCTGCCAACCCTTATCTGCTGGATACTATGGTGTTGCCGGCAGATGGTGTTGATCCTGGTCAGGACATCAGTGATGTATTGCCAGATGTCGGACTCGATGGCGTGTCCTTTCCACTAGGCTGTGGCCTTGCACAGTATCGCCCGTTTGTATTTACCGATGACGGTATTGTGGTAACGGCCGTCAATAATCAGCAGCCGCAGGGGATTCTGGAACTGATCGATACTCATATCCAGGATATGGTATACAGCTGGCCTTATGATGGTATGCAGGGCGTTGCTACCGATGTCCGTATTGCACTGAACTGGACCCTGCCTCTGGGGAACACCAGTGAGCTTACCGATTACCTGCAGCTTGTACGTATGAATGGTGAAGAACAAGGGGAGCCTGTCTCTGTTCAGTTGCAGATTAATCCTGAAAATTCACGCCAGTTATGGCTTATCCCTGAAGTACCACTGGCAGATAATCAACAGTATGAAGTTCGCATTCAGGGAGTAAAAGCTTCACGTCGTACTCTTGGTCTGGCCGACCTTAACATCTCGTTTACTACCGCAGCTTACCAGGGTGCCGGAATTGAATGGTTAGGTAGCAATAAAACCTTTATCTCAACTCAGGGAGATGAAGTTGAGATTACTCTGGCCAATGCTCATAACCCGGAATTCCATTTTGCCGGAAAATTATCATCCGTCCTTGCTTCGGAAGCTCTCTCCGATACCCAACAGCGTTATCGTGTCGCCGTTCCACCCGGGCAGATTGGGCCTGTCGGTCTTGAAATTATCGATGCCGATGGCCGCCGCTGGCAGGCATTAGGTAAGTTTGTGTATGTAGAGCCATTGCATCTGCAAAGCATAACGCCGGATGCAGGGACGCTGGAGGGTTCGCAAAGTGTTGTGATCTATGCTGATGGCTTACCACCGGATGTGGCCGATATTCAGGTTTATTTTGGCAATCAATTAGCCCCTGTCGATTCGTATACTCTGATTGCATACGATCAACTGCAACTGAATACTCCACCGTGGCATCTGGGCACCGTTGATGTACGTGTCGTGCTGGCTGATGGGCAAGAAGATGTACTGGAGCAGGCTTATACCTACCAGCAACCGATACAGTCTGAAATCCGTACTGGTGCGGTTACCGCGATGGCGATTGATCCGACCGCAACCTACATGATGGTTGCTTCCGGGCCTGTATTAAAAATTATTAATATTGATCCGTCTAAGTGGACGGCCTCCAATATTGAATACGATAAAGATGGTAATCCTGTTACCCACGACCCACTGAATCCTGATGATTTACGTCGTCCTATTGATCTGGACGACAAGCCTGGTGATGACCGTGTCGTATTTAACTGGTCCGTGCCAACAGGCCATCATATTTTGGGTGTGCAAGGCTTTTTCGAGCGCGGTAATGACCTGATCTATATGACTGTTGCCAGGCCGACAGGGGAGTGGGCTGATACCGAGTTTTCTGAAAGTAAGTTGCTGGTGCTGGCGGTTAATGACGATTTCAGTGGAGCAACACTGGTGCGGGAATTGCCACTGCCTGGCGAAATGGCCCGTGGCCTGCTGGTAGAAAATAATCAGGTCGTAACTGCCATGGGGCATGAAGGTCTGGGCCTGGTGGATGCGTATCTGCCTTATAAAGCGTACCTGATGGATTGGAGTGCTTTATCCGGAACTCTTCCTGCACTGGATGTTCGTCGTGTTAATCGTACCTTCAACGGCGAGCCGGTTTATGCGCTGGCTGCCGGTGATTGGGAATATCCTGCACAAAAGCTGGTTAGTGAGGAGGCCTCCGGTGCCGGAGGTTTCCACCTTGTCAGCCGTAATGCTGAAGGGCTGAAAGAAATTGCGGTGCTGGATATCCCTGCAAGCCGGATCCGTATATCCGGAGATATTGCGTATCTCGCCGCCGGTGACCGTGGTGTGATTGTGATTGATCTGTCTGATGTGACGAAGCCAAAAGTGATAACCCGGATGTCGGATATTGGTCATATTTACGACATTGATCTGTCTGGCCATATGCTTTATGCATCGGCTGGCAAAAAGGGTATTTATGCCATCGATATTACAGACCCTTCAGCGTTGGTTCTGGTGTCGCAGATGGATGCTTTTAATGATCTGAGCAGTCAGCATGTTGTGGCGTTGTCGGCATCGGTTGTTTCGGGAGGTCTGAATCATACCTATGGGGCTATTCAGGTTATACCGGATTCTGAGCTGAAGTTGTTCCGCATTGATCCGCAGAATCATATTCTCGATTACGATGCCGATGGCAAAGTCCGCATTATTATGCGCTTCAGTAAAGCCATCGATCAGTACATTCCAAATCAGGCAGCGTTTAAGGTACAAAATGCTGATGGTTCTCCGATCGCTTTTGAACTGGATATTAACGGCAATCAGGCAGAGCTGAGCCTGACGGATATTGGCAGCCTGAAAACCGGTGATGAAATATTTGTTCACGTCGATGCTGGTCTGGCTTCGGTGAAACCGCTGACCGACACCAATGTTATTCGTTTATATCAGTTGAAACGGGCGCAGCAAGCCAGCTTCCGTTTCCGGGGCAGGGTATCAGCCAAACTCTGGATTGATTCTGTGTTACCTCGCCGTCAGCTGGCAGGGCTGCCGCTGCATGTCACCATGAGCGTTCATGGTTTGCCACTGGACCCGGCCAGGGTTCGTGCCTGGGTAGGTGGTCATCCGGTGACGTTGGATCGTCTGGAAAGTAATGATGAGCAGGAGCGCGTTGGTATTCTGTACGGTCGTGTACCGGCACTGAATATTCCGGGTTATTACGATGTAACGGTTGAAATTAATCGTTATGGACTGTGGGAACAGACCCGATTATTAGGCGCAATCGCAATAGATGCGCCTTTGACGCTGGACAGTATTGTTCCGCAGTGGGGACCTTTGCCAGGAGGTACCCGTATTGAAGTCAGCGGCAGCGGCTTTGAGCCGGGTAATACCGTTATGGACGGGCTGTCGATGCTTGTTGGCTCGGCGCCGGTAACAAATATTGATGTGATTTCTTCCCGCCGGTTAATTGCCTACACCCCACGCGGTGTCACCGGGCGCCAGCCGGTGCGTATGAGTAACCGCTATCAGGAACTGGCACAACTTGATGAAGCACATGGCTTTGGTTATGGCTTACGGCAGTTAGGCAAAGCGGGCGCTGCACTTGTCCATCCGAGTCAGGTTGTTGTTGATCAGGATACCGGTGTTGCCATCACTACGGCCGGTTCATTTGTTCATGCATTTGGCCCTTATGATCCCCCAGAAGGAGAGCGCTGGCAGCTGCAGTATAAATCTTTCGGCGGAGCACTGTACCCGGATGCCTTACGGGCAGCGACCTTTGATGTGCAGGGTGAGGAGCATATTCTGCAGGTGGGTGGTGTTGGTAATTTACCCTTGGGTGAAGACGGGCAGGAGCGCCTGGCGCGCGATATTTTACGGATTAAGCTGAGTGCCGGAAGCGCTCTGACCGATGAAGATAAAGAGCTCTATAACAAAGTCCGCCATGAATATATTGCGACCAATCTCGACTCATTATCGTTACAGGCAACCCGCGAATACGAGCAGGGTGTCTGGCGTAAGCGTCTGTATGTTGCTAACGGCACGGCAGGTATTTCCCGTCTGAATCTGGATGAGCAGAATGGTTTACAGATTACCAATGAGATTGGCGGTAATCAGGGGTATTCACTGATTACCGATCTGCTCAAGCAAGGGAATAGCTTATATGCCGCCGAAACGTCTGCGCAGAGCAATTTAAAGCCCAATGGCCCCTGTTTTGCAAAGGGGTTGCTGGATATAGAAACAATGAAAAACATCCGTGTTATTAATTATCTGCAGGGTGAAGACCCGGTTGAACTCAGCCGCCTGCCAATTAAAGCCGGTGTGAGTGTCTACCAGCACGGAGAGTGGATTTATGGCGGCGGTATCTATGGTGCCTATCCTTTGCAGAAAACCCATAAATTCTGTGCGTTCTGGAAAACCATCGGCGCAAATACGCCGATTGCCGGTACGGGGAATCTTGGAGATTATGAACCGGCTAAAACCGTCAATGCACTAAACCTGTTTGACTCTGTATTATCCCGAACTATTGCCTTTGATTCAGCGGTTACGGATCTTACCTATCACAATAATCATCTGATTGCAGCGCTGGGAACACAAGGCGTTGAACTGGTGGATATGGGTAACAATGAACGTTTACGTATCTCGATTTCTGAAGAACTGCAGCAAAATCCAGCTGATATTTTCCGTACCGAAATGGTTGGCAATATGCTGTTTATGTCCGGTCGGGGCGGTTCGGTTGTTGTTGCCGATCTGAATGATCCGGAACATCCGAAGATCATCAGTGCGGGCAATATTGAGTTCGCAGAAGGCATCGATATATTCCGCAACCGACTGGTTGTTGCTGCTGGTGGTAGTGGGTTGCTCAATATGGAGTTGCCGGGTGCCCTGGTAACTGGAACCAGCCTTGATCAGGATGGCGGTATTTCCATGAATCCTGATGAGTCATTGGTCGTCAGCTTTAACGAAGCTATCAGTGTGGATTCCTTCCTGCATGCCGGAGCCTATGAGTTACTTAAGCACAGCGCAGCAAGCAGTGAAAAAGTTGCTGTTGCTGCAATCTGGGTGGCATTAAACGGTCGTGATGGCAGTGCCTCTGAGTTTGAATTGCAGTTTGATCGTCAGCCGGGTGAATACACCCTGAGTATTAACGATCTGGAGAATATCCGCGGAACCGGGTTGTGGGCGCCACATATCGAACATTTCCGGGTGCTTGAGCATAGTGCCCGTATTCCGGAAATCCGTTATCTGCAAAATAATCAGATACTCGCGGATGATGTCTCGACAGCCATTGAAATTAAGGGCTCTCATTTTTCCGACGGTGAATTAAAAGCACAGATTGATAATTACAATGTTCCGGTGACCGTGCTGGATGATGAGACCGCGCTGATTCCGGCAGGTTCTCTGCAAATGCTGGATCTGGATTATGGTGAGCATCATCTTAAACTCAGCAATCATGAGCGCAGCGCCCTGTATATGGGGGCTGTTATGTATACTGCAGCACCTGCTTATACTGAATTCCAGTTGAATGTAAATTCCGGAGACATTACCGGTGGGCATCATATTACGGTTTCAGCCAGCAAGCCGGTGTTCCAGCCTGGCAGCCGTGCACGTTTTGTCTCCCGTCTGACGGGGCAGGTAATCGAAACCACCATCAGTGAAAACGACTACGAGCTGATTAATCTGGATGACGATGTTATTCATCTGAATCAGATGCGCTTCCGCGCGCCTGGCGTGGTTTACCCGGGTATTTATGATGTGTATGCCGTTATGCCTGCTGGTGCTGCAACCCGCGAGGTATTGCTGGGGCAATTCTCATACAGTCGTGGTCTGGGGCATCAGTGGAACTTGCCTAATTATCCGCCAATGCAGGTCGGTGGCGCCGAACTGCAGGAACAAAACCTGCTGATCGGCGTAAAAGATGGTGTGGACGCTACAGCAACAAACCGTTTCCTGATGAAATACGGGTTTGAGTTTTACGACGTTACCATTCCGGACCGTCCGGTTCGGTTGTCACAGGTTCGTCTGTCTGCGCCGGTGTATGGCGTTACCATGGCAGATAATCAGGCTTATCTGGCCGGCGACACTGCAGGCTTGCACCTGATCGATATAACCGACAAAGAAAACCCGCTGCTGGTAGCAACAGAAGCCTTCAGTGGTCTGAAAGTAATGGACGTTGCAATCCGTCGCAGTCAGCAGGTATTGGCCGTTGCTATTACTGATCCTCTGGGCGGCGGCTTTATCCGCTTTATGGATCTGCTGGATGAAGATCGCCTGACTCCGGTTGGTTATCAAACCCTGACCTTTGCCGATGCGGATAATGATCCTCATGTTCTGCAGGGGCAGCCGATCGACATATCCTGGAATGAAGGTAAGTTATATGTGCTGCATCGCGCCGATCGGAAATTACTGCTGACGGTAATCAGTAATCTGGGAGATGGGGCGCCTGTCTGGGTTACCAATGAATTAGAAGAAGTTTCTGGTAATCGTGAATTGCATGAGTACTCCATCTTAGTTGAATCAGGATTGGTATATCTCGGTGCTCCTGACGCGCAGTATATTTATGAGCTGGATGCGCAGGATAAAGCGAGTATCAACTATTGGCAGCAGCGTGATGCCGGAGGCGAACTTTTTGCGCAGGAAGGACGCATTCTGACTTCGACGGAAGAAGGTTTTGTGGTTGTTCGGCCGCATCGTCTGGCGGTTCGTTCTGTAACACCTCTGGCTGACTCCAGTGTTTCTGTTGGCAGTGAGATCCGGATTCAATTTAATTCTCTGCTGGATACTTCAGCGGAAAGTATCGGTGCTGCAATCAGCCTTGTTGCTCAGGATGGAAGCGTTATTCCGCCAGAACAATATCGTCTGGAGGCAATTAATACCGTACGTGGTGCGCAGGTTTCCGTTCATCTGGAGCAAATGTTACCTGAAGGAGAATTCAGGTTAAGAGTCAGCGATATCCTGAAAGATCTTGATGGTCTCGGTATGATTCGCCCGATTGAGCATCCATTATATTTTTCAGCCGCCCATGCTCCGGATATTAAGTCGGTACAGCGCTGGGTTAATGGTGCCCCAGCAGGCCATTATTTCCATGCGGATGGCTCTGAAGTCGCGCGTGTTCAGGGGCAATACTTTGCTTCAGGGATGTCCGTCTATGTCGGAGACACATTACTCGATGATGCTTCAGTCCGCGTACTGTCTGCTACCGAGCTGGAACTTGATATTCCGGATCTGTTCAAAGGCGAGCTTGCCATTTCCGTTAATCTCCGCGTTCAGAATGAACATGGAGAAGGCATTCTTATGGGGGCTGTTGTGGTCATGCCCCGTGGCCGGCTGGAAGCATTTTACCCTTTGATTGGGCCACCGCAGGGTGGAAACCGTATTGATCTGTACGGAACAGGCTTCAACCGCTTTATGAATGTCTATTTCGGGGAGAATCAGGCAGGGAACCTGCGTCTGATCAGTGCCAACCATGCACAGGTTATTGCGCCATCTAACTCATTCGGCTATCAGGCTGTCAGAATCGAGAATCCATATTTCTCCGGTGAGCAGTCGCAGGCACCGGAAGAATATTTCTATGCGGGGCAGCCGGTTGGCAAGCTGGATATGCCAACTGATGCACCCTCTCCGGTTGCCGCACTGGCCTACCAGAATCAATTGCTGTATGCCGTAACGGGTGGCGAATTCACACCAAGAAACCGCGAAGGCAAAGAGCTGCCGACCCGCTACGGCAAGAAAGCCAGGCTGATGATTATCAATACTTCAGATCCTGTGGCTCCGCAGCTGGTCACTAATCAGATTGCTGATCAGGTATTGAATTATCATTTTGAAGGCAGTAGCAAAGACGGAGCCTTTGTTGATGTTGAAGTATCGGGTGACCGTCTGGTCGCGGCAGCAGAAAATCGCTTCTTTATTTTTGATACCACACTGGCTACAGACCCATTCCTGCTCAAGGATATTGCAACCCCCGGCGCTATCAGAGATGTACTGATACATCAGGGGCAGATTTATATTGCTCATGCGCTGGGCATTGATATTTATCGGGAGCAGGATGATGACTTTGAGCGCATAGCCCATATAAGTACAACAGATATCGGCGGGTCACCGTATCGTTTATCCAGTAATGGCCATAAGTTGTGGGTCGTACAGACAATTGCGCGCCGGGTGGTTAGCCTGGATATGCGTACCTCAGACTACAAACTGATTGATGTTATTGAAACCGTTAATAATGACGGGCGCCGTATCAGACCTTATGACTTTATTGATGCTGGCAAAGAATATCTGGTTGCTACCGGGCCGTTAGGCAGTATTCAGGTCTATGTGGATGACCTTGCGTATGGTGGTCAACTGGCAGGCGAGGCGCGCCTTGAGTATCTCATTGCTAATGGTGATATGAGTGCAGATCGCATCACCCTCAAAGGGCAAACCTTATATGTGGCTGCTCAGGAAGGTGATGTGCAGTTATTTAATATCTCGGATTGGTTGCATGGAGACTTCAGTCGTCAGCCGGTTCTGGATTATTACTATTCGGTTCTGGGGAATACGACCAGTCTGATTGTTCAGCCAGCAGCGCTTTATGCCGGTACGGCATATGGTTTGGTTAATAGTGATCAGCCTTACGAAAATCCATACGAAACTACTCCTGGACTTGGCATTAGCGGTCAGGTTGCTACGATTGAGAATGACTTGTTTGTTATCGTTGATCAGCACCCGGGGGTGAGCAAAGCCCTGCTGAAAAATGAAACACTCAGTCTGACGTTTAACCGGGTTGTTAGCGAATTAACGGTTAATAACAATAATATCCGCCTGTATAAATCAGGCGCCCCTATTGCCCTGAGTTTCAGTCAGACAGTTACTAATGGACTGACAAAGGTCAGTATCATTCCGGACTTTGCCTTTGAGGATGGCGTTCAGTATGAGCTGAGAGTCAGCGAAGATGTGCTGGATATTTATGGGCAGCCTCTGCATGGCCGTTATCGTACGGATTTTATTTATCGTGATTATACTCGTCCTGAATTGACTAAGGTAAGCAGTCAATATATCAGCTGGCAGGGAGGTCAAACTTTAGATCTGTTTGGCAGCGGTTTCTATCCCGGTATGACGGTGCAGATTGGCGATGTAATTATCGATCCATCGATGATTGAGTGGATTAGTGACACCCATATCCGCATTACACTGCCGCCGCTCCCTGACGCTCAGAATCAGAATGCACTGTATGCCATCAGTATTGGTGATGGCCAGAGCTCGGAAACGTATACAGGTCGTCTGAATGTTGTTGCTGATCCATCGATTTCTCTGGCAGGACGCTACCGGGAATCTGATGTCAGTGTCGAGTCATCTACCCAGATTTTTGGTTACAACGAAAAACACAGACTGGCAATACAAGGGCAGGGCTATGGTCCATTCACTTCTGTTTCTGTAAACGGCAAACCTGCACGGAATGTTGAACTCTTACGTGACGATATTCTGGCCTTTGATCAACCCGACAATACGCTCGGCACTCTGCATATTGTGGTTGCAAATGAGGGCATTGGTTCTGCTGAAAATAATCAGCTCAGGGTTGAGCTGGAGCCTGAGCGCAGTGGCGTTACTGTGAACGACTACACCCGTGATGGTGACTTGCTGGCGATCAGCCGCGGAGCTTATCCGTCTACCGTGCAATTACTGACCACCGATGAGAGTGATATACCGTCTTTCCTGTCATCCCTCTCAATGCCACAAAGTGATCGTGTTGAGCAGATAAGACTGAGCGGAAATTTCCTGTACATTCTGATGAATAAATCCGGTTCAGTATTTGTATATGACATCAGCAATGTCTATGCACCGGAGTTGATTAATGAAATCTCAAATCCTCAGCAGTTTGGATTTAAAGGAATTGCAGCTACAAGCCGTCAGCTGATTGCCTGGGATCAACAAGCAGTTTATTTCGCCCATGCCACTGGTAGTGAGTGGGACTCCCAGCCGATCTCCGGCACAGTGGTTGATGTTGCGGTTTCTGATCGCGAAGTACATATACTAACGGCAACACAGCTGATCAGCTTGCCGCTGAGCCGTAATGCTGGTTCGAGAACTTTGGCTCATGCTGCAATTCATCCCCAGCAGTTGGTTATGCACCATGGTTTAGCAGCAGTTGTCGATGGTACCCGCTTACACTGGCTCGATACTGACCGCCAGCAACAGGCAGGGTTGACCAGTATTCCGGCTAATGCTCTGGTTAGTCTGAACGGTGAAATATTGGTAGTGATGAATACATCAGCACACATCCAGATGGTATATGACATCAATTTTGATGATGCTCACCAGGTTGCGCTGCAGGAGATAACCCGCTATCAGTTGCAAGGAACCGGCAACCGGAACCTGAATTATCGTGCAGGTCTGGCCGAGTGGATTCGGAGCGGAGAGTTGTATCACACCCGGATTCCAGTGCTGACCGCGGCTCCGGAAAACTTGTCCGTTATTCGCAGCAGCAGTGCCAATATTTATTTACCGTTATCGATGTTGCACCCGAACTGGGCACGAGCAGATATTTCACTGAAATCATCCGATGGAAGCATGGCCGACGGTATATCACGTCCTGTCGATCATCATTTGCTTCTGGAGACTTATGCAGGGGAGCTGCAACCAGCAAGTACTTATTATCTGCAGTTGACGGATCAATTACGGCAGTATGTTGATGGCCTTGAGCTGTTACATGATCGTCAGTATCAGTTTATGACACCACTTGCCTTTGATATCGGAGAGCCTGAAGTCGGAGCCTTATCTCCGGATACGGTTACGCTGGGGGGCACTCATCAGCTTAAGCTATCTGGTGCGGCGTTTGATCAGGTGCAGTCACTGAAAATCGGAGAGGCGGATATTGATCTGACGGATGCGGAACGCAGCTCCGCATATATCCGTTTCAGTTTCTCTGCTCAGTCTTTGGGTATTAAACCGTTGCATCTGCATACCGCCGCCGAGATCTTCAGTACGCCAGCGGCACTCAACATTGTGCAACCGCTGGTCATATCGGCAGTAGTATCTGACCTGCCAGATCCCACTACGGTCAGCGATACAGGGGGGGATACTATCCGGATGACTCTGGCGGGTAACAGTGCCGGGCTTGACGTTTATTGGATACCTGCCGAAGACGGTTTTGAGCTGGAAGACACTTATCGTGTACAGCACAAAGCTTCAGGCAATGAATTGTCTTTCCTGGTGCCGGTACGTTCTAAAGATAAAGCCTATAAAGTTGGTCGTGAATATCATGTGGTTATTGTTCGCGAACAGACCACTGAGCAAATTGAATCCTCTGTTCTGAGGGTGGTGGACAATACTCCACCGAAGCTGGAGCTGGTTAATCAATATTATTACGAACAACCTCTGACACTGGAGGCTGATGAGCCAATGCAGCTGCCGGCCTACCGTGTATCGCGCACACTGTATGCTAATGGCCAGATAGTAACGGACGATGTGACGGAGCGATTTGAGCTGAAAATGCTGAATAATGGACGCATAATTCAGCTGGGCAACCGCAGCACGGCTTTCACCGATCATAATTCCGTCTATCGCCTGGAATTATTCGGTCTTGCTGATATTTATGGCAATCTTCCGGTCGAGTCATACAGCATTGATGATCAGGGGAGTTTTGTCGCAGAAACCCGTACGCTGGATCGTGAAGCCCCTACCAATATACGGTTACTGAACGCTGCCAATGATGAGGAAATTACGTCTTCTGTCGCATTGACCCGCAGTAAAGTGCACTGCCTGCGTTTTGTGGCGGAAGATAATCTTCAGCCAGAAGATCAATTACGGATAAAATATCGTATTAGCAATGATGCCGGCCTGAGTTTTGGCCCGGAGCTGGGTCAGAATAGTAGAAATGAATACTGTTCAGCCGGAGCCTTCCCGGTTGTTGTTGCGCTGGCACAGCAGGACCTGACGCTGGCTGCGACTGTCAGTGACGGAGCAATGCTGGCGCACAGAACCATTCAGGTTCCGCTGAAAGACCCTCAGATTAATCTGGCCGGATTTTCCACAACGCCGGATGTTATTGAAGAGGTAAGCGACAGTCAGCTGAAGTTTACGGTCGCTGGCGATATTGAACTGATTGATCTTCAGGCAGTACGCATTGACCTGTTTGAACGCGGACGCTGGAAGCCTGTGGTTACTCAGGCAGTAAGTAATGGCGTATCTGTCGACGTTTATGCTGATATATTCCAGCCAAAACTGGCCGATATGCTGTTGGATTATCAGGGAGAGCAGCAAGCCAGTATTCCGGTTCGCGTTCGCGTGCCGTTTGGAATCGACGGCAGTAAAGAATTCTCGGCTTCTTATACTCTGCATAAAGATATCACTCCGCCGGATATCCGTATTGTTTCACCTCAGCATGGTGGTTATGTGCCATGGGATCTGCCACTGGATGTGTTGATCCGCTCATTTGACCGCTACGGTGTTGAACGTGTTGAGGCATCGGTCAATGATGGCGCCTGGGAGTCGTTGCAACAGCCAAACCGGTTGTCGTTTACTCCGACCCATGACGCGTATCCCGATGATATCCGGATTCGTGTCCGGGCAACGGACCCGAACGGTAATCAGAGTGTCGAGGCATCGGTTGCTAATGGCCGTGAGATTCTGTTAACCCCGTATGATGCTGAGCTGGGTGAGCCCGCTATACGTCTGCTGGCTCCGGCTAATGGCGTCAGTATTAAAGAGCGTACTGTCTTAAATGCTCTGATTGAAATGCAGAACCTGGAAGAAGCGACCGTGCAATTCTGGATCGGTGGTGAAGAAGGTCATCCTGATAATCCTGCCGACCGGATACTCAGCCAGCCTGATAAAGCAACTGTAAGAGCTACGGTCGACTTTGCCATACCGTCGGTGAACGGTGCCTCGGCGGCGGTTATCCGGGTTCTCAGTAACGGGCAGGTTCGTGCTCAGGCTTATATCAATATTGAAGATGATGAGGTTCTTGGAGCGGTACCGCTCCTGATTACAGAACCAGACAATCAACTGCTGTCAGGAACTGAGTTGCTTTTCGCGGCGACCGCTGAGCCTGAAATTTCAGATCAGGCGGATAATTCATTTATCCGTCTGACCGGTGAGAAAAACGGTGACTCCGATGTACCGTTCGGCGAGGAGAATGCCTTGCATGATGTACAGCTGTCAGCCGGCAATGCTTCCGCAGAACTGTCACTGTCCGCGCATTTGTATGATCTGAGTGGCAATCACGCCTCAGTCGGAAAAACACTGAATGTCCTGCCTTATTTGCAGTCTGGCAGCCAGACATTGTTGTCTCTTCAGGCAGGAACAGAACGCTTTGTTGATGCGAAAAACAGCCTTTCACTTGGCTTTGTTTCCGCATTGAACCAGGTCTATGGTGGCTTCCTGTTACAGGTGGAAAATGCAGAGGTTTATCGTTCTGCTGAAGGTACTGTTCGCAGTATTCAGGTCGATGGAGACCGGGTAGCTGTTGCCTATGAAATTTCCGGTGCGAACCGCGTTCGCCTGCTTGAATGGCGTGACAATATTCCAACGGTTATTACGGATGTTGCCTTGCACGGTGATCTGGCTGGAATGAATGGCGATCTGCTTTTTGCTCAGGCCGGTAACACGATTCTGGCGTGGCAGCTGACCGGAACCACAATAACCGACCTGCCGGGTGTAACGCCGGGTGAGATTATCAGTACCGTATACGATGCTGGCCATTTGTGGGTACTGACGGACAATGCCCTTGTCGATATCCAGCCAACGGTGATTGATGGTCTGATTGGTCTTTATGAAGCACAACGTTTCAATTCAGAGCGCTATCAGTCTTTTGCGGTTGTTAATAAGCGCTTTGCGCTGAACGCGGGTCAGCGTATTGATTTCTACCAGCTGACAGATGAAGGTCTGGTATCTGATGGAGAATATTCTGTTGCTGAGCCGGTTCAGGCTCTGGTGCCTGACGACAACATCTGGTGGCTGCAACTGAACAATGGAACCTGGCACGCGGTACGTAGCGCCGAGCAGATTGGCCTGCTATCGGAAGTGCAGCGTCTTATTATTGGTAGTCACCGTTTCGCTTACTTTAATGGAACTGATCTGGTTGTCAGGGAAAAAGTCATTGGTGATTCTGTTACTCCTGCCTTCAGCGTGGAGAACGCGAAAACCGGTTATCACATCAGTTCGGACCAGCCGTTAACTGTTGTTGCACGGGATACTTCAGGCCAGCAGAGAATACTGCATGAAATTGACCGGTATAACTGGCTTCTGCCATATCACGCTGCAATGTCCAGTATTGTTGTCAGTTATGTTGGTATGTCAGGTTCAGGGGAAGAATCTCTGTTGCTTAATGAGCCTGTATTTACTGACCAGGTGCTGGTAAGTCCGGCGGGGCAGACTCTTGCTGAGCAGGGAAATGTTCCATTGCTTGTTACACCGGATAGTGAGCCGGTTGTTATATCGAATACGGACGATACTGAAGTTGCTCCGCTGGCGGGTCTGGGCTGGCAGTGGTGGCAGCCAATGTCTTCAAGTCTGAGTCATACTTTTAATGCATCAGGTACAGCCAAAACCTATGACTGGATTGGAACTGCGAATCAAAGCGAAGGGCGTATTGATATTCTGAGTCCGGAAAATAATGCGGCATATCGCGAAACTGATTGGCTGCGGGTCCGGTTTGACTGTGTCGGGATGCCCGCTGTCAGATACAGCCGTGTCATATTGGAGGACTTTAATGGTCAGGCAATCAGTGCTGTTAATGTTGGTGGTTGTGACGGTGATGTTAATCTGCAGCTTCCTGCTCTGGACCTGGCAGAAAATTACTATGTAAAAGTTCAGGCTTATTATGGGGATGAGCTGTATTTCACCCAGAGTAAGGTTGCGCTGAAGGCCGTACCTTTAGTTAAGTCGATCAGTGCTGCACTGAGTGTGCCGCAATTTCAGCTTGCAGGTTCCGCTTTGGAACTGGAGCGTGGCAATACTGAAAGCATTAATACGGGTTTAATTCTGGTGGAAGATATTCAGGGAAATATCCTGGCTTCCGCTGAGAATTTCCTGCGGGTTGATATTCCCGACGATGCACAGGAAGTCGTGGTGCGTTCCTATGTCGATGACGGAAAGGGGAACAGTGATACGGCTGTTTATCGCGTTGTAATTCTTGCGCCATTTAAATTACAGCCTCAGGCCGATGTCGCTTCCTTCTCTGATGGCGTTGCCAGAGTGGGGGATACTGTTTTTGCCCGAGGTCGTACAGTGCAGAACGAAGCTGGCGAGATGCTGCTGGAAACCAGTCAGAATATCATTGCAGTTGAAGCGCTTGGGCGTCGTTTGGTGGTACTGACCGAAGAGGGTATCAGCATTTTTGATGGCGACCTTAATTATCAGCAGGTGGCGCATCATCCAATGGTGGGCCTGAATGGAATTGCACTGAATGGCCGTTACCTCTGGACCTGGGGGCAGGGTCAGATGGCCCGGTTCACAATATTTGGTAATGCTCTGCACGCCGAATCTGGTTGGTCGCTCAGTGATACGCTTACATCTTCTGTCGTTGCCGGGGATCATTTGCTGTATTTGCAACAGCAGGCTCTGTGGCTGGATGACAAAAAATTAAAAGAATTCAATGCGTCGCCATTATGGTTGGTTCGTCACCATGATAATTACTGGATACAGTTTGAAAGTGGTGAATTGCAGCGCTTTACGCTGCAGAGTGATGAGCTGAGTGAATTTACCAGTGCAGGTATTTTCCCTGTCAGTGAGCAGGCTATCAGTGTCGCAGGATCTCTGGCGCTGGTTGCAGATGCCGATCAGCTTGTCATCCTTGCTGATGATTTGCTGCCAGAGGTTCAGTCTCTTGGTTATGTTGATCTGCAAGGTATTTCGCGTCAGCAACTATTACTGAGTAACGGTTACCTTTACGCGGCTAATGGTAAGCGCTGGAGAATCGGCGTTGATGCTGATGCACGGCCATCGTTTATGGATCGCTATAAGCCTGGTGGTCGTGTATCAGCGATGGACTGGTGGATGGGCGAGTTGTATGTCGCTGCCGACCACTATGGTGCTTACCGCATGGCATATGATCATGGCGAGTGGCACTCCCGGCATCTCAGTTCACCATATGCAGAACGTGTCGCAGCGCTTGGTCATACCGATCATGGAATGTGGGTTGCGAAGAAGGATCTTGATGTGGTTGTTCATCTGACTGATCCAGCAGCAACTCAGAAAACCCGGATACGTGGTTTTGAGCCTGCATATATGGCGGTAAGCCAGCCTTATGTTGCTGTGGCTGATGGTGGAACTCTGCATATTGTGTCGGATGATGATCCTGATAGCGGAGAAGTTGTTCTGGCGTTACCTGGCAACGCGAAAGTTGCCGCTTTAACATGGCGCGAGGATGCCCTGTGGGTGGCGACAGATAATGGTCAGTTACTGGAATATTACTTCCCGGAATGGCCAATACATCCATACGATGTTCGCTGGTATCAGCATGATATCGGCTTAACTGAGCCTGTGCGGCAAATCGCTGCTGAATCCGGAAGAATCTGGTTACGTCAGGAAAGTGGTCTGCAGTACTACACACCGGACAATGGTGAAGTGCATGGGTATTCGCTGCCGGATGCGAAACATGTCAGTCAGATTGCCCTTGCGGGTGGGCTGCTTTGGGTGGCTTATGAAACAGAACTGACCGCAGAACTGCGGGCAGTTCAGCTGGATAACCTGCAGTTGGAAGGTGATTTCAGTTACGAAACAGAAATTACAGCTTTGGCTGCATCTTCCCCGTATCTGGCTGTTGGTTTTGTCGATGGTACCGTCACCATTGAGCATGTAAGTACCGGTATTCAAAGGGCTTCAGCAGATGTTGTGCGCCCTGGTCGCCGCAACACCTTTGCTTACGGCGAATTCTTAGACTTCGAACTCAGTGATAATACTTCTATCGCTGCATCCGATATTTCTTTAAATGAAAATCTGAGTTATTCGCTGCCGGCATTTGGAAATTACAGTGATATTGTCCCTGGCTGGTTGCTGAATGGACAGTCGATTAATATCCGGGCCAGAGTTCAGGATCATTATGGCCGTATCTATGAAGGATCGGTTACCCGCGCAGATTTACAGTCACGTGACCTGCCAGGCAATGATATGACGGTTAGTCTGGATTTTCCTGGTATCAGCTATTATCCGGCACCATTGCAGATTGAGGCTGTGCTCCATGAGGCCAGTCAGCCTGTTCAGCTTGTTGAATATTACATGGCCTCGGCTGAGGCTGGCCCCTATGAGCTGATTGCGAAACATTATGGCCCTGAGTTTATTATCCGCCGTAATTTCGGTATTGAAAAAGACGGTTATTGGCTGAAAGCACGGGCCGTCGATATCTATGGCAACTTTGCTGAGTCTGCTGCTCGCCAGATTCAGCGCCAGACAGATGTTCAGTCTCCACAGCTTAATATTGTTCTGACAGGTGAGCCGGTTGTTGATATTGATACAGTGATCTCCGATGAGAACTTCAGTGTTATCAGTACCGCGGCTGATAATGAAAGTGGCGTACAAAGTATTCTTCTGTACCGTGAGAGCGAACTGAAAGCGGCCATTTTTGACGACACTATCTTGTCTGTTAATGATGTTGCTAATTCTGCGGGAGCCTCGCTGAACTACCGTGTGGTCGCATCAGACTATGCCGGTAATCAATCTGAAGAAATGCGGGCACTGACCGTTATTGAAAATACGCCTCCTGAAATTACGTCATTGACAATAAATAATATCAGTCTCTCATTACCCGATACGCAGGGTATTCAGATTATTGAAGGTGATACGCTCAGTCTGACAGGTAGTGTCAGGGATGACGTATGGCTTGAAGCGGCGAGTATCCGCTGGCTGGATGCGGAGCAGACGTTGAGCCTGCAGGGTAAGCAAAGTGCCCTTAATCTGCAGTTGCAGGATGAGCGTACCGTGCGTCAGCAAGGAGATGAATCGCATACGCTTTCTCTCCGGGTTGCAGACCGCACAGGCAGAACGCAGGAGTATCCGGTTCCGGTATTGCTGAAAAAAGATCAGCAGCCAGATATTAGTAAGCTGATTGTTGAGCTGCCACAGGCTGCTATTTATGGCGAAAAAGCCAGTATCCGATTAAGTGGAATTGCGACGGTAGATGATGCTGGAAGACAACAGTTAAGCTGTAATGTCCTGAACACCTCAGGACAGGTCATTCTCGAATTTACCTGTATGGATGGTACGGTGCGAGTTCCGGTTGCTGCCGAAGATCGTAACCTGAGTCAGTTCCGCTTCCTGTTGCAGGTTGTTGACCGCTTTGGTCAGCAGGATATTTCTTCAATTTATGAACTGCCTGTAACCAGCCGGCCAAATCAGGTCCGCTTTACTGTTAATGCCGATGTTAATCCGGCCTTTATTACACCGGATGAAAGTCCGTTATATCAGGTGGTACTGGAGGATGATGCTGCACGGGGTGTTGCCGCACAAAATATTACCTGGTACATCGCCCGCCGGAACGATGCAAATAATCAAACTTATCTGGGACGCACAGCAACATCCTCTGCAGGTTACGCAGAGTGGGCGTTGAACAGTAGCCTGACAACCGGGGATTATGTTCTGTCTGCCTATGCTGATTCCCGCTTTGGACTGCAACCAGCGCAATCGGTTATCCATGTTGAGGCCGGTCAGCTTACCGGCGTCATCGCCGAATACAGCCAGAATGTGGTTGCTGGTGGAGAAATCCAGCTGACGCTGAAGCCCTCAGATAAGGCTGGCAATATACCGGTCAACACCGCAGCACAGGATATTCAGATACGCCTGGATAGCGGGTTCCACTTTGCTCTTGATTCTGCCGGTGATATTACGACCGCCGCTGACGGTGTTGAAGTGCTCAGCTTCACACTTGAGCAGCAACCGCTGAACCTGACTGTCTCCGCAGCGGAAACAGCAGGAAATTACCAATTCTCTGTTGATACTGCGCTGACTGTTTATTACCGCAATGGCACAGCTTTAACAGAGAGCAATCAGTTGCCAGTGAATGTTCGTCCGGCTCTGGCAGATGAGGCGCGAATAGTATTTGTTCGTGACCAGTTCCAGCTGAATCCGGGGTCGGTCAAAGGAGAAATCGAAACGGGAGATCAGCTGAGTTATGAGGTACGCCTGTTCGATCGTTTTGGTAACCAGACACAGGATCGGGGCCTTTATTACAGAATCATGGAAGATAGTCATCTTCTGCTCTCTAATTATATCTGGTACGGCGTGTCCTCTTTCAGTTTGCTGTTTTCAGACGCAGGAACACACCAACTCAGTTTAATATTTGAAGATGAAGCTTATCGCTATCTGAATACTTCGTTTGATGTTCAGGTTGAACAGAAAGGTCCGGGATTGCTGAATATTACATGGCAGCCTGGTGTTTCTGCTCTTCGTCCACAGCTGATATTTGAATTTGATGAAGCCGTCGAACTTCCTTCGGGTCGTGCGGCAGGGGATCTATTCATCTTACGTTCAACGGGTATCGAAAACGTATTGGCTGAGTCCGTGGAAAAAGAAGGAACAACACTTCGGGTAACACCAGCTCAGAATATGGTTATTAGCCGTACTTACCAGCTGAAGCACGAAGATCTGAATGTACAGTCTGTGGCTACAGGTAAGGCATTCCGCCCTGCACAGGTTGGCAGCAGCAGCTGGATTGACACTCCGGATATCTATATTGCAGCGAGTAAAACATATCAAATCGAAGATGATGCGCTGGAACTGCAGGCCCTGACAGCAAGCAACTATTACGATATTAAGGATGCCAGAGTCATGTTGTCCGGGCTGACGGATGAGATTCCGGCAGACTTTAATGGCCCCGAGCGCCGTTGGGTTATGCCATGGATGTTGACGGATAGCTTTACCGATGGCGAGATTCGTATCTTGAGCGCCAGTGCTAGCAGTTACGCATACAGCAATCCAGCATTCGGCAATACGCTGCCAATCCGTATGCTGACCCGTGATGGCGATTTTGACGGTGATGGTATCAGTAACTGGGATGAGCATAGCCGGACAGAATTTGATCCTACTCTGGCGGATACTAATGGCAATGGTATTTCGGATGGTGATGAAGACGTCGATCAGGATGGTTTAACGAATGCTGAAGAATTCATATTCGGCACGGATTACGATAATGACGATACCGACAATGATGGACTTTCTGATAGCTTAGAACGCCAGCTGGGTACGATTGCGGTTGGTGAATCCGGATTTGATTCTGACAACGATGGCATTCCGGACTATGTCGAATATGTGTCCCTGTCGGATCCGAACAATCCGGACGATCATGCTATCGACCCATTCTTTATCGATAAGCTTGAATTTATTCAAACCAGTCGCGACTTTACGGCTGGTGATATCGGCACAACTTACCAGCCGGAAATCAGAGCGCATTTTGCTGACGAAAACCTGTCGGTATGGCTGGATATCAGTGGCATGGCTGGGCTGTATACGCTGAACAGCAGTGATCTTGCTGTTGTCAGTATTCCGGCAGGCACGCAACAGGTTGAAATTGCAGGAAGTGGAACGACGGTTGTGCGGGCTTATCTTACCGAGTTGCCTCAGGTTGATGCACAGCAGCTTATCCATGTGCAGGGCGGTGCGGCGTTGCCTGCACCACAACTCCGTTTAATTGATGCCGGATATGATGCAGCACTGTACCGGAATACCGATCGAAACATTGTACTGATGGAAATCGAAACTCTGGCTGATGTTCAGGTAATGTCGGTAAGAGTGAATGGTCAGCCTGTTGGGTTCGATACAAGTGCTGGTAAGGATACCTCCTTCTGTCAGGCCGTTTATGATCAGCGTGGTAATCTGACGGGCGAAGACTCATTGCTTGGCTGCGATATGGGTCTGATCAATATATTTGACTGGCCGGAAGCTGTGCCGCAAGACAGCCTGGCTGAGCAGTCGTCTGCGCAGTTCGACGGAATAGAGCCTCAGCAGAATGACCTGCGCTTTGCCCTGTATGTTAAACGTGAGCTGACAGATGCACCGGAGCTGGTTCCCGTTGAAATGACGGTCAGGGATATTAATGGTACAGAGCATACTCTTGCAGTCAGTATTCCGGTGAGAACAGCCAGAGATCAGAGTGTAACAATTCATGAAGCTGACACGCTGATCTCTACCTGGCTGCTGCGTGTGATGAACGATACCCCGTCCTCTGTCTTCCTGACGGTGCAGAACGCTGAGGGTGGGAGTGTTTCGTTGGAAGAAGGACCTGGTGAAATATCAACCTTTGCAGATGACTCCGTGGTTTCTTATGAATTCAGCACGATTAGCCCTGTCTATGATGGGCTGACCCTGACTTATCGCATCTCAGGAGTAACGGAACTTACGGATATTCCTTATTTCTACCTTGCCAATGCATCGGGTTCGCAGAATATTGACCAGCTCCGCCTCGGCAGTGTGCAAAATCAGGAGATCAGCGGTGAAGATCTTCTTATTACCCTGCATTTTGATGGTGATCTGGCGGCAGAGTCTGGTTATCGGTTAATCATCAGTGCCCAGCAACTGGGCAGAAATGCGCTGGAATATCCGATGAGTATGGATGCTGAAAAAGCTTTCATTGCACAATTAGAATCTTCGTCATCTTCGCTGTTCCCGGTTGTGAAACCGCTGAGCTTTGAGCTGAAATCAGAGCGATGGGCGGTTTATGAGGCCTACTTATTAAACCGTGGTGTATTGGATAATAATCTGAATACATTCGCTCAGCCTTGGACACTACCAGCGGCTGGTAACATGCTGTTCAGCGATGATCCGCAGTGGCTGCATTTTACCAAAGTTTTGGGTAAATATATTTCAGCCAATGCCGAAGACGTTAAAGCAAATGGCGTTCGTTTGGTTCTCAGTAATGCCAGAGGAGAGGAAGTTTCAACAATCACTCTGCGTGATTCGCAACTGTTGCAGTGGTTAAAATTGATGCCGTCAGTCAGCAATCCTCTGTTGTTGTCAGAGCTCAGTCATATTGATCTGTATCGAAGTAGAGGCATTAAAACAACGGCTGGTTCAGACATTCAGTGGTGGACTGGCTTAAGGCTTCCGATGAGCTGGTTTGGGTCATCTGCTGAGCATAGCTTCAGTCTTAACTGCACAGGTTGTTACTACGGTAGCCCAGGTTTTGCACAGCCGGTTAATAGTAATATGTTCTACTCTCCGGATTTACTGCACATAGGGCCTCAGTTGTTTGCTGGCTCAGGTGGTTCATTAACCCCGCTATCAGCATTGTCGTTAAAATTCAGCAATAGTTACAAGTTGGGAGGGGCAGAATCCTTGATGATTACTTCCAACTATTCGGAGCAATCTAAGCTAACAGCGCTATGGCAGGATTTTGATCGCTTTGTAAGTGATGCAACAACCCCTGAGTGGAGTACATTGCCGCCGACATTGTCTGCTGGTATCGATATTAATACCCGGCCGGATTCCAGTATTCAGAGTCTGAATCGCCCTGTCTTGGCCCTGGGGAGCAATCGCCTGGTTAATCTGCGATTAAAGCTGGAGCTGGATAAGTCCATCAGTATTAACGGCACCCCTATCGGTGGTCGTGGATATATTGTTATGTTTGAAGACCATCTGAAGGCAGGCTGCTACAGTGGTGCATCTTATTTGGATGGTTTCAGCATCTATGGTGGTGATGGCGGTGGCTCGTGCGAGGGAGCATTTGGCTTCTACACGTCAGTCGATCAGACTGTTGTTGATATTCCGGTCTACTTATCTGGTCTTCTGCCGCCTGGAGCCTATCAGGATCAGGTTATTCTTATGGATTTGTCTTCCGGGGCAATAATCCGGGAAAATGTATCCTTTGATGTTGTAGCACCGGGTAATATTGAAGCCTTGCCTGAATCTGTGCAGTCTTTCGATGCCTTTAAAGTTTATGATTATGATCCGGAGATTCTGATTACGGATTATTCTGCTCTTTTCGGTGTTTCAGGTTTTGAGTATACCTCATTGCTTATCACGCCTCCGGCAGGAGCTGAGTGGCGTATCTGTGAAATGACTGAGGAGTGGGAACTTATCGAATTCCCATTAACAACAGACTGCGACCTCATTCTGTATAAACCGAGCAATCAGGAGCCGCAGTTCCGTTCGGGAGGTAATGGTGATTCACGTCCAAGATATCTGTTGCTGAATGCCGCATTGGAATATGTCAGGAACGGCGGGAAATTGCAGGTAATGATGCAGTTTGAAAATGACGATAAAATTTACAGCGGTGATATCGGTGTGGATGTTTCTGAACCGTACTTCAATGTTTATGTAGATGCGGTCGATCCGGAAAATAAAGTGCTGCGTTATCATGTCGGAGATCGTATCGAAGATGCGTTTGGTTTGCGCTATTCCTTTAACGCACCTGCTGCGATAGTGCTGATGGTCGATGGTGAACCTGCGCCGTTGGCCAGCCTGGGTAATGATATGAGAGTAATCTACAACTCGACGGAAAGAGAGGGTGTTTCTTTTATTAAAGATCGGGACTCGTTGGTGGCATTTGAAGATAAATATCTGGGATCGGTATTCGCTTTTTATGGAACGACAAGGGCTTATAGTTCATCAGCTGGCTGGCCTGATGATGATCCGGAGACCCCGTTACCTGAAGACTGGATTTTTGGATTCTTTCCTGAAAGTGCCGAAGGCTGGAATCATCAGGGCTCTGATGGGGATACATGGAATTCTTTAAGCATCTATCTGAATGAAACTCTGGATGGAAAAACCGGATTCCTGCGGGTGTTTGTCAATGGTAGCTTCTACGATACAGAATCGTTTACCTTTGAAGTACTTCCGGTTACCCAGGAGTATTGTGAAGATTCTATAAAAATCGAGGCATTGACACTTCCTTATTGGTCTCCTGAACATGAAAATTTCTACTCGGCTTTTTCAATCTCATCGCCATACTTTTTAGATTCTGTATCTATTGGGAAGGAAGGTGTGGAGACAATGATCAGGATGGAAGATATTTATAGCTGGTCATACACATACCCGTCGCTTGATAATTCAGAGTTTTTTGGCTGTATGAGCTGCTCGCCTGAGCTTGTTGATGAGGAAGAATTATTGTTTAAGATTGGATCGGAGTTGTGTGGGGTTGTTACGAAGAAGATCAGACCTGCGTATGATCAGAATTTGCATCGATTCAGGCCGCCGATTATGCCGAATCCATTACCAGTTTGAATTTAATTTATTGATAAGGATTGAATATGATTAAGAACACTATGTCCATTTTAATTGCAGTGCTATTGGTTGGCTGCTCCGATTCCGACTATGTGGCCAAGGTTGACAGCCAGCGTATTACGCCGGAGGAGTTCTCGACCTATCTGAAAGTGAAGGGCGTTCAGGAAGACCGTCCGGAAAATAAGGCGAGCATTCTTAAACAGTATGCTCAGGGAGTTGCCTTGGAGAAGGCGATTTTAGGCGAAGATTCAGTAGACCTGGCAGAGATCAATCAGGCTGTATCCGACTATCGCAGGAATATGATTGTAAGCCGGTATTTTGAATCCTTCATTAATGATCGGGTCACGGATGATTCTGTGAAAAATTATTTTTCCAATCATGCAAGTGAGTATGAAGAAGAACGTGTGCATGTTGCACATATTCTTATTCGTACGAATTCAGGCATGACAGAAGATGAAATCCAGAAAGTGAAAACCGATATTTTTGAAATTCACTCAAAACTTCGGGCTGGCGAGTCGTTTGAAGAGCTGGCAAAAAGCCGGTCTGACGACAAAATATCCGGGAAGAAAGGTGGAGACTTAGGCTGGATTAAACGTGGCTCAATATCGCCAATATTTTCAAGCTCAGCATTCAGTACAAAGTCTGGCGCAGTGAGCGATCCTCTGTTGACTGAGTATGGCTACCATATTGTGAAAGTGCTGGAAGAGCCGAAAGTAATCCGTAAATCACTGGATGATGTAAAAGGTGAAATCCGTCATATGCTGAAAGCTAAAGCGAAGCAGGCAGAGCTTGATCGCTTATTGTCAGTCTATGATATTGAGCTGAATCTGGCGGAGCTTGAATGATGGTGCGGCTTCTGGCACTGATCCCTGTTTTTTTTCTGGCATCCTGCAATCAGGTGTCAGACGAGCCCGTTCAGAATATTGTGGCAAAAGTTGGCAATGGCAGCATTTCCTATGACGAGCTTGAATATCAGGCGTCAAGGTTGGCGGGTAAAGGTGCCGTGAACGTTCTTAATAATTCAGAGCAGCGCCGTCAGTTAGTAGACAGCATGGCTTTAACGCTCCTCTTTGCGCAGAAGCAGCAGGAAATGATGAGTGAAGAGGAACTCGCTAAAATTGAGCTTGCAACCCAGGCTTATCGACGTGAACTTCTGGCAAAAGAATATATTGAAAGAAATTTACCCCGAAAAGTACCATCCCAGAAAGATGTTGAATCTTATTATCTCTCGCATCTTGATCAGTTTGGAGGTGGAGAGAAGTATCGCCTTACAGTAATTTCCCTATCAGATCAATGCGCTGTAAAGCCCGTCTGGCTTGATTCGTCTCGAGAGCAGTCTGTAATCACAGAGGTTGAGAAACTAGATTGTGCTAAGAAAGTCTCTTCAGCGCTATATAGCTCAAAGCAGTTGAAAGGGACATACCCTTCCTTGCCAGATGATCTGATTGTCGGCCGGGATTATTGGGTTCGGGCAGGAGGTATTCAGGAAGTTCTGCATATTGAAAGTAAGAGAGAAGGCAGCCCAAAACCTTTGGCTGAAGTCTCATCTGATATTCGGAAATCATTGGCCCCTTCTTTTTTAAGGGAAGCCCTCCAGGAAGAACGGCTAAAATTCAGCAAGGAAATCGAGTATCTCGATTAATGGCTTATGAAATACCTTTCCAGATTGGTCATTGCTTTTTCTTTGTTTCAGATATCATCAGCGTATGGATATGTGAACCAGTGTTCCCCATTATTTGCTAATGGGGTTGAAACATATACTCCGGGTGAAATTAAGTTTGAGCGCTGGGCATCTCTTAAAGGTGGAGATAAGAATTTAGCAGCTACTACCGTTAAATCCGCATGGTTAGATAGTCCGTGTGACGGGAGTGTTTGTCGTGCAACAGGGATTGCCAGTGGACGCTTTCCTGACGTTTCAGATGCGAACCGTCCACAAGGAAGAGATAAAGTTAGTGTCAGACCATTCAGAGAGCTGAGCTTAAATGCACCTGAAGAAGGCTTGTCTTTAAAGAAACTGGAGATCAAAGCATTCTCAAAAGTTTTTCTTCGTTCAGGGGATTATTGGATAGATAACCTGACCCTTGGAGCCAGCGCCGAAATTATTCAGGAAGGGGCTGGGCAAATAAGAATTTTTGCCAACTCAATTGATATGGGTGCCTTTTCCAGAATTGGCGACCAAAGCGAAAGGCATTCCTTTCTTGTTAAAACAAAATCCTTCCGAAACTCCGCATTTTCTTATGCAGAGATTTTTTTATACAGCGAATCGAAGGTCGATATGGCCGGTGTTTCTACTCTTGTTGGTAGCCTTGCCGCACCTGAAATTAAACTGAAGGCTTTGTCATCGGTCACCTTCAACTCTGAGGGAAAATCGGAGATTGATTATGGCTGGATCTGCGATCTGGATAATGACGGAATTTATGATGGTCTGGATGAAGATGCTGATAATGACGGCTTCAGCAATCAAACTGAAATTACAGCAGGAACGGACCCCTGGGATGCAGGCAGTGTTCCTGCCGATACCGATGGCGACGGTCAGGCCGATATCGAAGATGAAGATATTGATGGCGACGGCTATAGCAACGAAGAAGAAACAGAAGCCGGAACCGATCCTTATGATCCGGACAGTTTCCCGTTGCCGGAGCCTCCCCAGATACTGATCACAACGGCTTCAGGCCAGGTTGTTATGACCGATCAGATATCCATTGCCGGACGGGTAACACCGGGTGATCTGGCTCTGGCCAGTGTTATTTTAGAAAACTTAACCGGGGGTGGTGTGGGTTATCCATTAGCGCTTACCGAGCAGGGATACTTTACTCTGGAGGTTGCCCTGACTGAAGGTGAAAACCGCTTCAGAGTGACCGCCAAAGATGCCGATGGCTATACCGCAACTCAGGAATTTTTAGTTACCTATGTTGTTCCATTCTCTGTTGATCAGATAACACCGCCGTCCGGGTTTGTTTCTGAAAGCAAAGACGTGCAGGTCAGTATCAATATCACCTCCACAGGGCAGGAGCCTGTCGTTCGGCTGGATGGAGCACCAATGACATTGACTTCTGCCAATGGCAGTCAATATCAATTCACGCTGGTTAAACAGCTGGCACCGGGAGACAACGATATCCGTATTCAGGCTCTTGGTAAGGGAAAATCGATTGAGTTGCCTTTGCTATACCGTTTTGAGCCAGAAGATAATGAGGCGTTTCCCGCACCCAATATCCATATAGTACGCCCTGTGGATGGCCAGAGAACCCGACAGGACTCCGTGGCATTTTCGGCTGAAATTCTTTCATCAGTTGGCCGGCTTAACGCTGAACTGAATGGCAGTGGGGTGGGTATTACACCAATTTCTGAAGGACGTTACTCGGTTGCTGAATCTGTAACCTTGCAGGAAGGCAGTAACCAGCTGATTCTTAATGTTACTGATGCTCTTGGACAGCAAAGTGTCGCTCAGGTAGTGATCGAACAAGACAAAGATGCGCCGGACTTTGAACTGAATCCAGCATGGCAACCGGTGCCTGCCCTGAACTCAGTAGCCGATAGTAATGTACTGATTGCCGGGTTGATAAATGATAATGATGTGTCAGGCATAACCGTTAATGGTATGGATGTTCCTCTTATACCTTATGAGCAGGGCTTTCAGTTCAGCAAAATAATTACTATCCCCGCACTGCAGGATGTACTGATCCGTATCGTCTCTGTAGATTCGCTTGGTAATAAAAAATCGCAGGATTACCGTTTCTATACAGAAAGCAATCTCCAGATGAGTTGGATAAGCCCGGCATTTCCGGTTACCTGGTTCAGCGAAACAGGAACGGGTTATCCGTTTGCGGTGAAGCTGGAAGGCGTGACTGGTAGTGAGAATTTCCAGGTAACACTCGAACCATCTTCAGTATCTGTTGGCGCACAGCAGATTGGGAATTTACTGACCGGGGTTCTGCCCGACCAGCTTCCACCGGGAGATTACCAGCTGGTCGTTAAAGCAAGCTACGGCCAACAAAAAGAGATTCTTCTTGAGGGCGATATCAGAGTTATCAATCAGGAAGACTTACCTCTGCAGGTTGTACGTATCGAGCCAGAGAATCTGCAGCAAGGAATGGAGCCAGATACCGCTCTCCAGATAAACTTTAATCGTCCGGTTAATCCCGAGTTATTAAGCTTCTCGGTATACAAAACGCTGCACGGGAAAACGTATGTTAATCAGGATGAGCCTGGGACAGATTTTCTTCATGCGAAAGGTCAGCAACTACAGGATGTAAATTACTCTCGCTCACTGGTCTCAGGCGGAGTTTCATTACTTAAAAACGACTCTGTAGCCGTATTTTATCCTCAGGAAGATCTTGGCTACGGTGCCAAGGTTGAGTGGGAAGTAAAATATGATGGCGAATCTGTAGCGCGTCAGGTTTTTTCTACCCGAAGTTTACCAACGTTTATTGAAGGGGGAGTGGTTGATTCTTTTGGTCAGCAGCGTTCTGGTTTGGTTGTAAAACTGGATAAGCTGGGTCTGAGTACGTTAACCAATAACGACGGTGGTTTCTCTTTTGGCTTTGGCAGTAATTCTGAAAACAACATACCGGGTGGAGATTACCAGATAATCATCAATGCCGATGGCGCTGATCAATCACTTGGCGTCGTGAGTATTCCCGTATCGATAGCCGGTGGTCGGCGGAATAAATTACCACTAATGCGGGTTCCCAATCGCAGTAATGAAATCCTGCCTGTACCTCTTGATTCCGACAGGAGTACGGTAAGACTCGCATCGGGTGACCTGCAACTGGATCTTGATGGGGCAGCACTCAGTTTTCCCGGAAATGAACGTACTATTCACAGCCAGTTTGTACTGGCAGGAGAAAATGTACGTGACGTTCAGGAAGGTCTGGCTCCTCTGTGGTTTTATCAACAGCTGCCGTTTGGCATAGCACCTGAAGCGGCGGTTAATCTCAATATTCGTCTCCCTGCCTACAAAGGGGGCTTTCAATATTTACCTTTCGAGGGTGCATTGGCTCATCATGTTTTGATTCTTGGATATAACCCGGATAAAAACATTATTGAGCCGGTTGGTGTGGGAAAGATTGAAAATAAAGTTCTGACCAGCATCGAGCCGGTAAAACTCTCGGTGCTTGATTATATTGGTTACAGTCAGCCACTTCCGGCTCATGAAACCATTTTTACTGAATATCTGAATAAAAATATCAGCTTTATCGAGTTGGTTGCGCGTATTTCCCAGGAGTCACCATGACACGGATGTTTTACCTGAGCTTGCTGCTGTTGCTGGCATTTCCTGTCCGGGCTTTAAACCCAGATGGCTTTGAAACTTTTGTTCATATAGGTCATGTCTTTGCCCGCAGTGTTGTCACCACTGACGATGGTTCACCACTATGGGCAGAATACAACGATGATGGCGGCCATGTTAGGATCAGGTCTCTGGATGGTCAGCGTGGCGATGTATATGCCGGTAATCAGATCCGCAGCTTTCTTGAAACGCTGAAACGTTTTCGCGAGCGTTATAACGGCAAAATTGAATTAATCCGCTCTGATAACTTTACATCCTCAGTACTGCTTACCGCCGACGGCCGGAAAATTACCGGCTGGCCAGCACTGTCTTCCGGTGCGGTTATCGTCGCTGTGCCAGCGCAGGAAAAACGTTTCTCCGATAATGGCAAACAGATAGAACACTATGCCTTTCCGGTTGATATGGCGGCATTGCCAGAGACACTGAACGAAGAAACCAAAACCCTGCTGTTCGATGAGCAGGGCAAGCTGCTGTATGAAAGTGCAGACCGTATTGGCTATCTGACCGCCTTCTACATCAAAAATGATGCCGATGGTCCGGAAGACGCCAGCGAGTACGACATTGCCTCGACCCTGATACGCATTAATGCAGAAGGCTATAAAATACTCGACCCGGTTCCGGGTGTTATGATCGAAGCCACCACTGGCTATCGTAATGGACTAACCTTCTCCAATAATGACGGTTCATACCGTATGCAGGGCTATCTCAGCCCGTGTCCCGGCTTCTTTTATCAGGCAACGACAACAGCATACGCCAAGCTTTATTACGCCAATTTTAATCCGCGTGGATTTCCCACTATTCCCTACTGGTTGCAACATACCAGTTACGATAACTGTATTGGTTATGGCGCGTTTCCGCCGGGCATGGGTTTGGGCGCCATTTCTGCCCAGCAACAGGTGCGGGCGATAGTCAGCGGTACGCCTGAAAATATCACCACCCTTAACTACGCGGTCGGCATTAATGTACTGAGCGGCAATACCCTGCTTGTTGGTGCCGATATTGGTGATCAGACCACCTACAGCGCAGAAGTATCTCCTGAAACGCTGTATGCCGTAGCGGATGATTACGACGGTGACGGACAGCTGGATGCCACGGTACGTGGCGAACTGAATGCCGAAGGTTTATTCGAAGCCGCCCCTGAGGGTTCCGTTTATGGTGTTTATTTCAGCGGTAACCAACGGGCCGATGGTCAACCCAATATCACCCGCATCATGGACGTTGCCCCTCACCTGAGCCATGAGGGTTTACTTAAAACCCTGTCTGCTGACGATCTGGGGAAAACCGACATCCTCGTGTTCCGTGAATCCACCGGCGAACTCATCACCCAGCGTACCGGGCTGAACGAATTTGAAATCGGCAGCATCGCCAGCACAGGGCTGGATGCCGATAACAACTTTGCTTACAGAATTCCCATTCGCAGCACAGAAGATGCCCACAGCTTTAAGCGCTTAATGCATAAAGACTTTGTGGAGTGGCAGGCGAAAAATAAAGTAACGCCATCGCTGCAGGCCTTTCAGGCCGATTTTCTGCGTACCGGAGAAATGGTACGCATCGTTGTTATAAACCGCCCGACCGGTTATATCGGCAGTGCCCGTGTCGCCCTGTCCGGCGCCAAAGACGGTGGTGACATTACCGTAAGGGTACCGCCCGTTGTACTTGCACCACCGAATCTCAAAGTCTGGGCGACCCGTCGCTATCAGGGCCAGGGACTGCTGCAAAATGCCGACGACGTTCGCCGCACCATCAGCAACGAAGGCGCCGCCACCACCGACGACCAGCTGATTGAAGTACATACCGAATGGCTTGACCAGGACGGCTACCCGCTGCCATCCGGATTAGCAGGCTACGGCTACACCGGCCGTTTAACCCGGCAGATCAGTGATGGTGATGACCCCTATGACAGCACCGTTAAAGAGTTTGCGATTAACCCCGGCCGTCAGCTGCAGGTGCTCAACTTTGGCAGTGACAGCCAGTTCCACCACTATCTACAGGTCAATGGTTCAGCCATCAGCGAACAGAACGACTTCTCCGCCGGCGACCATACCGGCGTATTGCGTCATCGTCCCAGCCGCTATGTTCCGGTAAAAGTCCCGCTGTACGACGAACAGGGCACCGTGAATGACCGCATCGCCGTTACACAGAGCGACGATCCCGACCTCAGCGCCCGCGATGTGACCTCGCGCTTTAACTGGGTCTACCGCCCTGAATTCAGCTTCAGCGTGATTGACCTTGAACTCAGCGCTATTAACCTGCAGAGCACACAAGACGAAAACGGTGATTCTCAAAAAATCAACATCATCGACGACACCACCCCCGTGATCTCCAGTGCCGACGACCTGGTCGAAGTCATCTTTAACTTAATCGGCTCCGAATACGAACGCATCACCCCGTTTGAAGGTGAACGCCAATACATCTTTGCACTGGGCGAACAGGAAATCGAAGTGCGGATCGACAAAGGGGCAGGGCAGGAACAACAAATCACTTTTAAAAACCTCGAACACCTGGCCCAGCTGAATGCCGAAGACTATTTAACCCTCAGCCTGTACCTGAACCAGGATGCGCAGAACGTGCTGTGGGAGTGGGCATTTACCACGCTGGATATCGACATGGATGAAGACAACAACAACGGCACCGACTTGCCTGACCGCTCAGCGCTGGAAGAAGCCATTGAATCGATTCCCAAGCATCCGGGAAAACGCATCCGCGTCAATAATATGGACATCAATCAAAACAAGGTACCCGACTTTGCCGAGTTCGATTATCTCGATAAAACCGGCCAGCGCGTTATAACCCACTTTGTTCCCATGGTGGTGGAGATCCCATCCCATGTACCGATGGCAGGCTCAACCCTGACCTTCAGTTATCAGGGATCCGAACCCTTAGCAATTGAAGTCAGCGATGATCCTGATTATCCAGGTGACAGCCGCCGCAAACTCTATGAAGCCGCGCCCGGCGTGCAACGTATGTGGCGCACCGATGCCGATAAAAAGCGGGACCCAAAAGGCATCCACTCCGGGGGGGATTATGTAACCCCTGATCATCAATACAGCCTGTTGCAATTAGGCTTTAGTGAACAGAAACGTACACAAGTGTTTTACCTGGAAGGCATCCGGCGAACGGAAAACAGACAGGCCCGCATTGTGACTAATCTGGAGTACGACGACTGATGAACGGATGCATCAAGAACAGCCACCGGACCTATAACCACAGAACCTATACCTCAGTATGTCTGAGCGCTCTGATCTGCCTGCTGCTTCCGGGTACGGCATCAGGGCGTAACGATATTGGTGTTACAGAGCCTACCGTTGCCGAACCGGCTTTCTCAGCTAAAGCCGCCCTGCCAGCCGAAATGGACTTGAGCGTTACCACCATTCCATTCAATACCCAATCGTATGATGGCATCTACACCCTGGGTGGAGTCCGGCTGAAACTTACCTTAAACCAAAGCAGCCTGAGTACCGAAGACCAGACAGAGATTCCCAATATTATCTGGACGTTTGGTCAGGCAGGTCGCGTCTGCACCGATATGAACATGTTGGCTGATAACAGTAATTGTCAGGTACTGCCACTGGGGTTTGAATACCAGAGGGCAGACAACACCGCAACGACAGAAAATGAACAGTTTACAGTATTCTGGGAACCGCTCGACTGGACGCTGGGCATGAACGTAATCGCCACCGCCAGAACCGATAATGGCGACCGAGTGGTCACGGCCGAAAGCCATGGCACCACCCTGACCGTGCCCTATCCGGAAAGTCGGTTTGAACTGCTGCTCAGTACCCGCATATTAGGGCCGGCAGCAGATGGAGAAGAGCTAACGGAAGGCAGTGATGTAAAAATGCTGGAGCAGATGCTGTGGCAGCTGGGGGTGAGTCCGCAATATGGATATCCTGGCAAGGATGGTGCAAGGATCGCATCACGTCGGAGCTCCTCGGGAGAGGGGACAATTAACACAACAGATTGCGGTGGTCATGCTGCTAATGATCGATCTGTATTTTATTCTGACTGGAATGGTTGTAACGATAATGGCAGTGTATCGACAGAAGGAATGTTACGTCGTTTTCAGGGACGTAGTTTTGATGCTCCTGTTGAAATCGAACCAGGGCGAAGTGCTTATACAAACCTGAAAGGATTAACAACAGTTGGCAATATCAATGGCTCTCTGAATCAGGAAACTTTGAATCAATTGCAAAAAGTCTGGACTCATTTCTACACGGCTGTCAGTGCTCACGCGAATACGGGGCAATATACAACTACAAACTTACCAGATAATGCCTGGGCCGCAGTCCGAACGATGCTGAGCACGGGAGGAGTTATTCCCTATAACGGCAATGCTGGATACAACATTACTGCCAGTTACGATAATGATGACCATATGGCTGTAATCACTAATTTTCCTGCTGCAGCACGCGATATTACGACAGATGGTGTGATTCGGGCCTGGGTGAAACAGGAAAGTGAAAATATTCATTGGGGAGGAGGCAGCTATCAGAGAACGGATTATCGTATGTATGAAGGTTCTGGTGATGACGAAGGGAGTATGGGCTTTAATCATATTGTCTGGAAGCGCTTATATGGAACGGAAACCGACTGTAATGAAGTACGGGGATTTATAGGCGATACGACCAATGTCAATATGTACAATCCAGTGAACAGCCTATATGGCCTGGTTGTTGCGGGTGCACATGCTTCATGTCGTTCATCTAATGGTCTGTTCCGATCATTCAATGATGCCAGTTATGTGCAGAACATCGCAGAAGCAGATCGTCCGGTGGCATACTGTTATGAAGCGATAGCTACTGCATCAACAGCAGCTAACCGGTGTAGCTCAATTACCGGTGATAACCGCTCAGTTCACATCTTTAATGCGACACAAGATACTGGCATGCACTTGCTGGGTAAGGCAATGGTTGGCTATAACGCAGGTACCGGACGCCCATCGACCAACTATTTTGGCGATAGAATGCTGGGAAGTACGCGAGCTGTGACCAGTTCTGGAGATTATGTTAAAACCCGTTTTGGTTATTGGATGGCGATTAAACATCATACTCAAGCGGACACAGATCCTGGTTACTTGCCTTACACAACTTACATATGGCCTAGTTATCAGAATGGTTTGGATTTAAATGGTAATGGTGTGATTGAAAATACGCCTGATGCTGATGGTGTTATTGAAGCCAATACACCGTGGTGCTATGCCTATGGTGAGTTGGATTGGATGAATCCTAAAACGATGCGTGAGCCTGGTCGTCCAGATCGTGATTATAGGAAACAAGATTATTTTGATGATGCCGTTGATGATATTAGTATTAGGGTGGGTTGCTCATGAAATATTATTTTATTAATAGATACTTTGTTTTTATTATGTTCACAGTTTTTTGGGGTGAAGCGTATGCGTCTGACTTGGTGCTTGGATTCAACCGAAGTGAGAGGCTAAGTGAATTTCAAATAATAAAAAAGAGCTTGGGATATAGGCCATACAGCCTTGTTGAAGGAGAGCATGATAATATTTTTTGGGGAATGTCTGGTGATGGGAAGGGAGTTGCAAAGTATCATTTAAATGATTCAATGAGTGTAGAAGGCTGGGCATTAAGTCGTTGGCCTCAAGAATTAAAAAGTAAAAATGTAGCATCTATGTACAGATTGGCTAGTGAGCCTGAATTTGCACGAGATTATGCCTACAAACCGGCTAATTCTAATCCGCTGTCAGTAGGCTATTCAGTTTTAGGTTGCTTGGCGCATCATCCGCTGCGTTATGGTGATTTTGATGATAATGGTACCAGCGAGCTTGTACTCTTTCTTGGCTATGAGTCTGAAGTATTGGATATCGTTATGTTTTCTCCGGAGTATGAGAAGATACAATTCTCTGTCAGGTCTATTTTTACAGACGCTACAGATTTTGATTATGGCGACAGCTTTAAGTATCAGTTTGCATCAAACTTTAATATGAATAAGGGTTGGTATGTTGGAACAAAAACCTACGCCAAAATTTTTGTAGGTGAGTTTGATGGCAATAAAGATAGCCCAGATATTATTGTGTGGCGTAAACGCTATCAGTCTCTGCCTAAGGGAAGTGTTGAAAAAGGCTTTCAACTGGTTTATCAAAACTATCAGTTATATACCTTGGCTGGTGATGAGTACCAACTTCAAGTTTCTCTGGAAGCACAGATTGAACGCTTGATGAAAGATAATAATCTGACCTGGAGTAAAGGCTTTCCATCCATATCCGAATGCCCTGGCGAAGAGGGAAAGCTTATTCCGGAAATGCATGACCCGCTGCTCAATGATCCTGATGTACTTAAATAAAGAAGATACATTCTCACTAAATGCTATAAATAAGCTTTTCTTCGGTAAAAAGCTATTAAAAGTCCGAGGAGGTGAAAGGCCAGGAATTACCCTCACTTAATAAACCATGCTAGGGTGAGCATCCTGCTTAACCTCTTAAGGGCCGGAATATGGATGTTCGTTCTTTGATCTCTCGCTTTGTCACTCGCTTTATTACCAACAGCGGGCTGGCGTTCTGTCTTGGTGCTGCTGTTTTAAGCCCTGCCAGTCTGGCGGATATTAATGCCGGTACGAACAGTGAAGATCGTTTCTGGATCAACCGCACCCACGATAATCTGGCCAAGTTTGATAACTATCAGGCGCAAACAGAGCAGACGCAAACAGAGCAGGCGCAGTCGGGCGCTGGTGCTGCGGTTATCAGTGATGTGTTGTTCAAAAAACCGGATGGCTTTTATCAGGTGGTGCTGCAGCCGGATTCTCTTAGCGGTATTGAAGTCAGTCAGCGTGCCGGGGTAATCACCCTGCATGATAAGCCGAATCAGCGGGCATTTATCGTCAGAGGGCTTGAGGCTTATCAGGCGGGCGGTTCTCTGGAGACAATCAAAGACATCTATCTGTTCAACAAAGAACATTACGAGCAGACCTTTACGCCCTCCATTCACGTTGCTGACCGTCTGGCGGTTGGTATCGATTTTGTCGCCAGAGATGAAAGTGATGAAATCAGAAAGATAGAAGCCTTTGTCGATTATCATCACTCCCTGTTTATGCAGGCCCGGTTTGTATTTAATAATGGTGTTGAGTCGACCATCAGAAACAACAGCATCGAATTCAATAAGGAAGGTCTGACGCTGCCGGAGATTAACTTACCGCAGAATACTCAGGTAAGGGTTTTGGATTTAAGTAAGAAAGCCCTGTCGCAGAAAGAGCTGAGTAAAAAGGCCGCTAACAACATTGTCTGGCCGGAGGATAAAAATAATACCTGGGGTTTCTCTCAGCGTAAGTTTTATCAGCAAAGCAACAGCAGTGCGGCTTATTACTATGGCGATAAATTCTTCCTGCTTACGATTGCCACGCCAGAGGGAAGCCAGCCGGTAACCGTACCCGCCGTGCCGCTGACGATTGGCAATACTCCGGTGTTACTCAGCCAGTTTCCGCTCTTTGCGCATTTAGCCTTTAACCATAAGGGCATCAGTTACACATTAGTATCCAACGCTCATCCTGAAAGCCTGTTGTCTATGGTGAAAGGGATGACTTCGGCGCAATAGCCTGCGGAGTTATTCCGGCGTTGTTCAATACGCTGTAAGCCAGCGTATTGAACCCGGAGTCTTGAATCCTTTTCTTTAAGTTCTTCTCTTCAAGTCCTTCTCTTAAATGCCTTATTTTCGGCCGTAATGCTCTTCTACCCAGGATGGGTGCTTCCACAGAATGCGTATATCGCGGTAGTGCAGAATATCGCGCCACATACTGACAAACTCGGCGATCACTAACCGAAACGGATTCAGACTGTTAGCCGGGCGAAAATCGACGCCATAACGGATTTCGCCTGCGTCTTTTTCATCGACAAAGGTGCCGAATAAACGATCCCAGATAATCAGCACACCGGCGAAATTAGTATCGATCTGCTTTGGGTTGCTGCCATGATGCACGCGGTGGTGCGACGGTGTGTTAAATACAAATTCAAACCAGCGTGGCAGTTTGCGCACGACTTCGGTATGGACAAAAAACTGGAAGAACAGGTTAAGTTCGAGGGCAATTACCGCCTGTTCAAGACTGAAACCAATCACCGCCGCAGGCAGCATGGCAACCAGCATAATGCCGTTAAAAGACACAACCGGCGTCTGTCGCAGCGCGGTGGAAAAATTAAAACGCTCAGAACTGTGGTGTACCCAGTGCCCGGCCCAGCCGTAGCGCACTTTGTGCATAAAGCGGTGCACCCAGTAGAAATTAAAATCGACCAGCACCATCAGCAGAATAAAATTCAGCAGCGGTGATGATGACTGCCACTGAAAGCCATAGCTCTGTACGGCCAGATAAATCACGGAACCAATAAAAATAATCGACAGCGCATCAAGCACTTTATAAATCAGACCGGTGCCGATATTGGCCGCCGATTCTTTCAGGTCGTAGGCATCGGTTTTGCCCTGGCGTATCAGCCAGGCGCGTTCGGCAAACATCACGGCAAAAAATACCGGGCCGGCCAGAACGATAAACACAAGGGCGTGTAAGAAGTCTTCCATCTTTTTCTCCGCTGGGTTTGACATGCTGGCCAATCTACCGGGAAACTGAAAAGCAAGATGACTTTCTCGTGCCAGGTTTTTAGCATTTCATGCCAACTCCACAGAATGCAGGTATTGTCCGTGTCACCGGCAGCTGGATACGGCTGCTCACCGACTGGCTTGATCAGAACGGGCTGGATGCCCCGGCATTGCGCGCAGCGGTTGCAGCCTACGGGTCGACCGATAATGTGCCGATTAACGACTGGGCGCAGATGCTGGCAGCGGCTTTTGCCCTGCGTCCGCAGGATCAGGCGGCCTCGCTGGCGTTAGCACGCCTGGTGACGCTTCAGCATACCGGCGTATTGGGTTATCTCGCGGCGGCCTGCGACAATCTCGGTCAGGCATTGCTGAGTTATCAGCGCTTTGAGTGCTTATTCTATGGTGCTTCGGTGGCGCAGATTCACAGCCGCTGTGTGGATAGCACTCCGTGTGTGGAAATCGCCTGGCAGCCGTTACCGGGTATGGCGCTGGTGGACGAAACAGCCATTGCCGCGCTGGTGCATATTACCCGGCAGAATCTGGTGCGTGATGTTGCCCTGCAGCAGGTGCACTTCAGTCATCGCTGTAACCCGCAGCAGCTGCAGGCGCTGGAAGATTTTTTTGCCTGTCCGGTGCTGATGGAAAGCGACCGCATCCGTCTGGTATTCAGTGTTGATGTTCTGAGCCTGCCATTAATGCGCGGTGAGCCGGGGTTACGCCATCTGCTGGAAGAGCAGGCGCTGTCGATGTTGCGTGCGGTGCCGGAGCCGGATGAATTTCTGCGTCAGCTGCAGGCGGAAGTGGTGCGTCTGCTGCCGGAAGGAGAAGCGACCATCGAATCGCTGGCGCCACGCCTGTACTGTTCAGTAAGAACCTTACAGCGGCGGCTGGATGAAAAAAATCTGAGCTGGAAAGCCTTGCTGGATCGTACCCGTGAACAATTAGCCTGCCAGTATCTGGCCGATAACAGCCTCAGTCTGCTGGAAGTGTCCATGCTGCTGGGTTACCGCAATCAGGGCACTTTTTCACGGGCTTTTAAACGCTGGAAAAACTGCAGCCCGCTGGCGTACCGCAAACATCAAATGCACAAAAATGCGTCTGATCATAAGGATTAATTAACGATGACAAATATGAACTGGCAGGCTGCACTGCAGCAACACTTTGGCTTTTCAGCGTTGCGTCCCGGTCAGCAACCGGTGGTTGAGGCGTTACTGTCCGGGCATTCGGCCGCGGCTATTTTCCCGACCGGCTCAGGTAAATCGCTCTGCTATCAGCTGCCGGCCTTATTGCTGCCAAATTTAACGCTGGTGATTTCACCTCTGCTGGCCTTAATGCAGGATCAGGTGCAGTTTTTACGCAGCAAAGGTATTGCCGCAGCGACCATTGATTCTACCCAGAGCCGCGACGAAGCACAGGAAGTGATGAACGGCGTGCGCAGCGGCAGCATTAAAATTTTAATGGTGTCGGTTGAGCGCCTTAAAAATGAACGATTCCGCCAGTTTATTCAGCAGATTCCTATTTCATTATTGGTGGTCGATGAGGCGCACTGTATTTCGGAGTGGGGACATAATTTCCGCCCGGATTATTTAAAACTGCCCGATTACTGCCGTGAATTTGCTATTCCACAGGTGCTGCTGTTAACCGCTACCGCTACTACGGCGGTGATTGCCGATATGCAAAAGCATTTTGCTATTAAACCCGAGCATGTGGTCTGCACCGGCTTTTACCGGCCAAATTTACGCTTACTGGCCCAGCCAACCGCAGAGCATGGGCGCGTTGCCAAATGCGCTACCTGGCTGAATTATCTGGCGAAAAAAAGTGCGGAAAAACACGAGGATTTTGCCGCGGTTATTTATGTCACCCTGCAGAATACCGCTGAGGAAGTCGCCGCTGCGCTCAACGCTCAGTTGCCTTTTGCCGTTGAAGCCTATCATGCCGGTATTGGTCACGAAGAACGTGATGCCATTCAGCAGCGCTTTATGCGCGGCAATACGCCGGTGATTGTGGCCACCATTGCCTTTGGTATGGGCGTGGATAAAAGCAATATCCGCCAGGTGATTCATTACGACCTGCCCAAATCCATCGAAAATTACAGTCAGGAAATCGGCCGTGCCGGACGCGACGGCAAAGCCTCGGACTGCATTATGCTCGGTGATGAATCGGGCCTGACGGTGCTGGAAAACTTTGTCTACGGTGATACGCCGGAGCTGAGCAGTATTCAGCAGGTGCTGCAGACGATCAGTACACAAACCCAGAATGGTCAGTGGGAAGTGCTGATGACACCGCTGTCGGCGGCCAGCAATATCCGTTTATTACCGTTAAAAACCCTGCTGGTTAATCTGGAAATGCGTGGCGTATTAACCTCGCAATACAGCTATTTTGCTGAATATAAATACCGCCTTAACAGTAACGAAGAAGAATTACTGGCGCATTTTCAGCCGGAGCCGCAGCAGTTTCTGCGCACGGTATTCAACAGCAGCGATAAAGGCCGCAGCTGGTACACGCTGAATATTCCGGCACTGGAGCAGGCGCTGGCTCAGACTCAGACAGGCAGCGATGTACCGCCACGGCTGCGCGCACTGCGGGCGCTGGAATACTGTCAGGAAAAAGGCTGGTTGCAGCTGGAAAGCAAACAGATGACCGATGTTTACCGCGTAAATACCGCTTTATTACAGCCGTCATTGGCCAATGATTTATTTCAGCATTTTGCCGCCAAACAGCAGAGCGAAATTCAGCGTATTCAGCATATGCTGGAGCTGTTCCGTCAGCCGCGCTGTATCAGCCGTACGCTGGCCGGTTATTTCAGCGATAACCTGAGTGAAGACTGTGGTCGTTGCTCGGTATGTCGCGGCGAACATCAGCCGTGGCCGGTACGTAATACGCAGGGAGATTTTGCCGGGCTGGATGCGCGTGCGCTCTGTGCTCCGGTGCAACAGGCTATTCAGGCGCAATTCGGCCAGCCGGCCTCCATCGAGCTGTTAACCCGCTATTTATGTGGTATTTATGTGCCCTGGCTGAGCAAGATAAAAGCCCGTTCGCTCGGCGCGATGGGCAGGCTTGAGCAACAGCCCTACGCCCAGGTACAGCAGTGGTTAACACAAAACCTGAGCTGACACAGACAGCGCCTGCGGTATTTGCCGCTATTTCAGGCAGGGAGAGATTATGAGCATTCTGCACAGCCAGCACCGGCTGGACATTCAGACCCCGGAAGGGACGCGCAGCATGGCCTATATGCAGTGGCATAACAGCCTGCACGAACAACAGCCCTTGCTGCTCTGTGTTCATGGCCTGACCCGTAACAGCCGCGACTTTGATTTTCTCGCCGAAAAGCTGGCGGAGCATTACCGCGTAATCTGCCCGGATGTATTAGGGCGTGGTGACAGCGACTGGCTGCAACAGCCGGCGCTGTACGGTTATCCGCTGTATATCGCACAGATGCAGCAATTGCTGGCGCATCTGTTCAGCGAGTTTGCTGTCAGCCGTTGTGACTGGGTAGGCACCTCGATGGGCGGACTGATCGGCATGATGCTGGCTGCCGCTCCCGGCGACACCATCGGCAAGCTGGTGCTGAATGATGTCGGGCCCTTTATTCCCTACAGTGCGCTGGCACGGCTGGGGCAGTATGTGGGCAAAGCGCCGTATTTTGCTCACGTCGGCGAAGCTGAACAGTATTTGCGTCAGGTAGCACAGCCTTTCGGCCCGCTGACCGATGAACAATGGGCGCATCTGGCGCTGCATGGCACAGAAGACTGTGATGACGGCTTATGCCTGCGTTACGACCCGGCCATTGCCGATGGCTTTGCCGCAGTGACTGGTGATGTGGATTTATCGGCGGTGTGGATGGCGGTGCATTGTCCGGTGCTGGTGATCCGTGGTGCTGAGTCAGATTTATTATTAGCCGAAACCGCACGCAGCATGCTGCAGCATAACGATACCCAGCTGGTTGAGTTTCCCGGAATCGGTCATGCACCCATGTTGATGGCGCGCGATCAGATCACTGCCGTGCAGAATTTTCTGACACGTTGATACTTTCCTGTAGCCTGCTTTTTTAAGTATAAAAAAAGCAGCCCGAAGGCTGCTTTCCGTGGTTCAGATGAATCGTCTGCGCAGACCCAGAATGCTCAGGATCAGCAAGCTCAGCCCGCCAAGGCCGCCGCCTGAGGAGGATGAGCTATTATCCGTACCGCCATTGTCGCCGCCGCCAGAATCACCTCCGGTATCGCCGCCACCAGTATCACCTCCGGTATCGCCGCCAGTATCCGGTACCTTGTAGGTATAAACATCCGAATGACCATTATTGCCACCGTCAACGCGGGCAAATAAAACATCGGCTCCGGTCAGGAGCTGCAGGCCCTGCTGCATTCCGAGAAAGCGGTAAGACGTGAAATCAGAGGTTGCCAGCGCCAGCTCCATTGAACCCGTGCTCAAACTCAGAAATGCCTGAAAAATAAACTGGCCGTTATTCACACTGACATCACTCAGGTACAGCGCAGCGTCTTCAGGCAGAGCGTCCCAGACACCGGACGCCAGGGCCGCTGCATCGCTGCTGATCCAGTTCTGACCGGCATCAGGCGATACCTGTACCCCCTGATAGCCCCAGACAACCACCTGCTGACCATAAACGGCCAGGCCTGAGATATCCTGTGGATTGCTCCACTCACCGGCGCTGCGCCAGGTCCAGTTGACGCCATCGCTGCTGAAACCATAGTGGGCAGCGGACCAGATGCCGCTTTCGCCGCCGCCTTCTTCACCGCTGATGCCTGCCACGTGCACTGTGCCGTCGTCGGTCTGCACAATTTGCCGGCTACGGAATACCTCTCCTGTGGCGAGGTCTGGGGGTGTTACTGATGCCCAGGTGCTGCTGTCGCTGCTCAGCAGAAACAGCCCTTGTTCGCCATAACTGTCCGTACCAATCAGGTTGCCGCTGGGCAGAGCATAAAAGATGGTGTTGTAGCTGATGGCATTAGCGAGCTCGGTCCAGCTCTGCAGATCGTCGGAGGTATACATCGCCAGAGTCTCTTCTGAAGTACCGGCCTGAGCGATATAACGCTGATTGAAACGGTCGTAAATAATGCCGCTCAGTGGCTCCGCATCCGGCAGGTTGGTCCAGTTAACCAGATCTTCAGAAACGCTGAGACGGCTGACCACGCGGCCTTCGACATTGGTAGTTTCCATCGTGAGCAGTTTGCCGTTGATATAGGCAAGAGCGTTGCCAAATGGCAGCGGGGCGCTGTGTACACCTTGCTGGTCAATGCGTAGTACGGCGTCCTGCTCTGCACCGCTTTCATAGGCAGGCAAATAAATGTAGTAGGCATCACCGCCGGGTAAGGTCTGGGTGTAATCCCCCAGTTTTTGCTGGCTGCCAACCTTCTGCCAGTGCGGAGCTGCATCAGCATCCGACAGCAGTAAATGACTGGCGATCTGATCCTGATAGCTGCCCTCCGCTCTGTTGACAACACCAATGCTGGTCAGCACCGTCATGGCTGGCTGTCCGGGAGTCAGGCTGAAAACGGCTTCGCCGGTGTCGTTTTCAGCGTATGTGCGGCTGTCGGAAAAGCACTGCCAGTCATAGCCAATAACCGGACGGTCATTGTTCATGCTGAGTGACAGACTGCTGTCGGCGGCCGGGGTGGTGGTAAATTCTGCGCCCTGAGCCGTGCCGCTGACACTGATACTGACGGTGCCAGTCCAGCTGTTGGGCAGGGCAATACAGCCTGCGGTCTGAGTCTCTCCTGGGCTTTCGGTATTTGCAGAACCCATCGCCCGCACAATGGATACGTGGCCGTCATTATCGTGATGAATCGTCAGCTCGGCGCTGTCAAAGTAACAGCCGCTTAACAGTGCCGTTGTCGCAGCGACATATATCCTCAGTTTCATATTCTTTTCCTTGTTCTGCAGCGTCATAAGGGGCAGGCGCGCGATAAGGCACGGCCAGTAAATAAAAAGAGGACTATTTGACGCTATCCGGCGCAGCTCATCATCCTGCAAAAGATTGAAATTGCGCTGTTGCGGCAGGTATCTGCCGTCAGGCAGGTGGGGAGTCTGTATCGTTCTGGCGATGCTTAACCGTGGGGAATACACCATGCTGTCATGGACGATTGTTAGCCCTCACTTCGGCTGGAATGGCCGTGGTTATTGAAAAATCAGGGGCGTTTTTTGCCCAATACCTTCCTTTTTGCTAGGCTGTTCAGGCCATTTTCTGTATCAGACTGATGCCCTGGCAGGCATTTCTTCCCGGTGAAGCAGTCTGCTATGCACTTGCCCGATCCTGTATCGGCGCCTGAAATCCGAGCCTGCGCGTAAGCAAATAAGCAGGTCTGAATAAACCACGGGAGGCTGGCCGCAATGGCTGAAAAAAATGATCCTATGATCCCCGATGGCGATGTGAATCCGATCGACACTGATTATCAGGTCGGTCAGGACAACATCATTGTCAATGTTGGCCCTTTCGGGCTCGATATCCACAACCGCGTGTTTGCGGTGTCTGGTCTGGCAGTTATCGCTTTTGTGCTGCTGACTCTGCTGTTTCACAATCAGGTCGAACCCCTGTTCGGCAGTATCCGCAGCTGGCTGACCACCAACCTGAGCTGGTTCTTCCTCAGTGCCGGTAATATTTTTGTGATTGTTTGTCTTGGCCTGATTGTTTCACCTCTGGGGCGCATTCGTCTGGGCGGTACCGAGGCGACGCCGGATTACAGCTATACCGCCTGGTTCTCCATGCTGTTTGCCGCTGGTATGGGGATCGGCCTGATGTTCTACGGCGTATCTGAGCCGCTTTCGCACTTCGGCAGTTCCTTTGCCGGTATCAGCACAGAAAATGGCGTACGTACCGACTGGGCTCCGCTGGGCGCCGCGGCGGGTGACGCCGAAGCCGCGGCCCGTCTGGGTATGGCCGCAACCATTTATCACTGGGCACTGCACCCTTGGGCTATTTACGCAATTATGGCGCTGGGGCTGGCGTTATTTTCGTTCAATAAAGGTCTGCCGCTGACTATCCGCTCGGTGTTTTATCCGGTGCTGGGCGAGCGCGTTTGGGGCTGGCCGGGGCATATCATTGATATTATCGCGGTACTGGCAACGCTGTTCGGTCTGGCCACCTCGCTGGGTCTTGGGGCTTCTCAGGCGGCATCCGGCCTGCATTATTTATTTGGCCTGCCGGAGGGCAACACCACCCAGATTGTGCTGGTGATTGGTATTACCGCCATTGCCATGATTTCGGTGGTGGCCGGTCTGGATGCCGGGGTTAAGCGTCTGTCTGAAATCAATATGATGCTGGCCATTCTGCTGTTGCTGTTTGTTATTCTCGTTGGCCCGACGCTGGCGATTGTGACCGGCTTTTTTGACAATATGCTGGCCTATTTCCAGAACCTGCCGGCGCTGTCTAATCCGGTTGGCCGCGAAGATGCGAATTTCTCCTCCGGCTGGACGGCCTTTTACTGGGCCTGGTGGATTTCCTGGTCACCATTTGTTGGTATGTTTATCGCCCGTGTTTCCCGTGGCCGTTCAGTGCGTGAATTTATGGTGTCGGTATTGCTGGTGCCATCGGCCGCCTGTGTTTTATGGATGACGGTATTTGGCGGCACAGCCATCGAGCAATATGTTCAGGACGGCTACAAAACCGCTGCCGAATCGGCTTTGCCGCTGCAGTTATTTGCCATGCTGGATGCGTTGCCGTTAGCGCAGATCACGTCCTTTATCGGTATTATTCTGGTGATCGTGTTTTTTGTGACGTCATCGGATTCCGGCTCACTGGTTATTGATGTGATTTCTGCCGGTGGCAAGGTTGATGCGCCAACCCCGCAACGGGTGTTCTGGTGTACCTTTGAAGGGCTGGTGGCCATTGCCCTGATTATGGGCGGTGGGTTGGTGGCTTTGCAGGCGATGGCGGTGTCGAGCGGATTACCTTTTACCATCGTTTTACTGGTAGCAACCTTTTCCATTATCAAAGGTTTGTCTTCTGAGCCTAAACCGGCTTAAAGAGGCTTTAAGAGGCTCAGGCCACAACAGAACAACAGCACAGAATTATCTGTGCTGTTGTTTTTTACGGAATTGCCATGCAAGCAGAACATATCGAAATTGTTGATTTCCTGCGTCAGCACCAGCCCTTTACCAGTCTGAGCGATGAGGTTTTGCAGCAGGTTGCGGTGCAGATCAGCATTGCCTATTTCAAAGCCGGACAGCAGATTCTGGAATTCGGCGCCGAAATTAATGATTGGTATGTCATACGCAGCGGCGCGGTTGAGGTATTCCGGCGTAATGGCGAACTTTATAACCGTTTAAGCGAAGGCGGCTTTTTTGCCGAGTTCGGTTTACTGCGCAACAAGCGTGTGCGCTTTCCGGTTTATGCGCTGGAAGACACGCTGGTGTATATGATTCCGGAGCCTTTATTTACCGAATTATTTGATAATAACGAAGAATTTGCCGATCAGGTTGAGGTGGAAGACCGCACGCGTCTGCGTCAGGCGGTTGCCCGGCGCGAAGACGCCAACGAGCTGATGACAGCCCGTATCGAAACCCTGGTCAGCCGCGAACCGGTACTCTTACCGGCCAGTGCTACAGCACGTGAAGCGGCAATCCGTATGACCGAAGAAGGCGTTTCTTCGTTATTGGTGGTGACCACCTCGGATGATCAGCCGATGGCGGCCTCACGTCTGGTGGGCATTGTTACCGACCGCGATATCCGCGACCGGCTGGTAACGCCGGGCCTGCCGTTCGATACGCCGGTAACCGATATCATGACCGCCGAATTAACCAAGGTAGAGCACAACCAGTTTGTGTTCGAAGCCATTTTATTAATGCTGCGTTATAACGTGCATCATCTGCCGGTCATTAAACAGGGATTACCGCTGGGGGTTATCGCGCTGGCGGATGTTATCCGTTATGAATCGCAGAACAGTCTGTTTGTGGTGCGCAGTATTTTTAATGCACAAACGGTGGAAGAGCTGACGGCATTGGCCAGCGATGTACGCGCCTGCTTCAGCCGGCTGGTGGCCGAGGACGCTAATTCACGCATGATTGGCGGCTCAATGGCGGTGATTGGCCGCAGCTTTAAACAGCGCCTGCTGGAAATGGCGGAAGAAAAATTCGGCCCGCCGCCGGTGCCTTATTGTTTTCTGGCGCTGGGTTCTATGGCGCGGGAAGAACAGTTAATTGTTACCGATCAGGATAATGCCCTGATCCTTGATAACCGCTTTGACCCGCAATTACACGATGAATATTTTTCCAATCTGGCGACCTTTGTTTGTGATGCTTTAGACGCCTGTGGTTATACCTACTGCAAAGGTAAGGTGATGGCAACCAACCGCCAGTGGCGCCAGCCATTAAAAGTGTGGGAACAATATTTCAGCGAATGGATTGAGCGCCCCTCTCCGGAATTTCTGCTTAACAGCGCCATCTTTTTTGATCTGGAAGGGGTGTGGGGCGAAACCCACTGGAGCGAAATGCTGAATGACCTTATCCGCCGTAAAGCGCGCAGTAATTCGCGCTTTCTTGCCTGTATGGCGCGGGCGGCATTAATGCGCACGCCACCACTGGGATTTTTTAAAGGCTTTGTGATGGAAACCGATGGTAAGCATACCAATTCCATCAATATGAAAAGACGCGGCACAGCGCCGCTGGCCGATCTGATCCGCGTACATGCGCTGGCGGTTGGCTCTGCTGCGCATAATTCGTTTGAACGCTTACAGGATATTATTGAAGCCGGTATTTTACCGCCGGGTAATGGCCCGGATTTGCGTGACGCACTGGAATTAATTGCCATGGTGCGCATCCGGCATCAGGCGCTGGACCTGCAATCGGGCATCGAGCCGGATAATAATATCGAGCCGGAAAATCTGTCGGATTTTGAGCGTAAAAATCTGAAAGACGCTTTCCAGATTCTCAGTAATGCGCAGAAGTTTCTGAAGTTCCGCTATCAGCCGGGCCGGGCGGTATAAGCCGTGTTTTATTTACCCCGCAGTCAGTTGCAGAATGAATCCAGCCTCAGCACAGAAGATCTGTCGGCGGTCGACTGGCCGGCGCGTTTCCGCGAACTGGCCGCCAGCGCCCGTCACCCGGCCCTGCAACAGTATTACCAGGCCGGCGTACCGGCCGGCAGTACGGCTATGGCTGATGTGCCTATGGTGGCGCTGGATTTTGAAACCACCGGTCTTGATCCGCAGCAGGGCGGTATTGTCAGTATCGGGCTGGTGCCGCTGACGCTGGCGCGCATCTCCTGTGCTGGTGCTGCACACTGGATTGTGCGGCCACGGGCGCGGTTATCCCATGAATCCATCGTCGTGCATGGTATTACCCACAGCGATATCGCCGCGGCACCGGATATCAGCAAAGTGCTGGATGACCTGCTGGCCCAGCTGGCCGGGCGCGTGGTGGTGGCGCATCACCGCAGTATCGAGCGGCGTTTTCTTAATAATGCACTGCTGACCCGGCTGGGGGAGGGAATCGAATTTCCGGTGATCGACACCATGGCGCTGGCATACCGTTTCCGCCACGAACCGGGGTTCTGGCAGCGTTTACGTGGCCGCAAACCCGACTCGGTACGGCTGGCCGATTGTCGTCGCCGTTACCATCTGCCGTTTTATCGTCCGCATCATGCCCAGACCGATGCCCTGGCCTGCGCTGAGCTGCTGCAGGCGCAGATTGCACACCACTTCAGCCCGCAGACACCAGTAAGCGATTTATGGTGCTGAGTGGCTGTGCCGGGCGTGTAATGAGCCGTTTCCGTGGCCTGATTACAAAACAGCACAGGATGGTTACGAAAATTCCGGTAAATCGAAGAACATCTGTTCATAGTTGATCTAGAATATTGGTCATAGACGGCCAATTGAGGTTAATGTCGTGGACGATACCGAAACCTTTGAGCATGAGCTCAGCGATCATGAAATGTTACATGTTCATATGTGGGCGACTCTGGTCAGCTCAGTATTACTCTTTGTCATTGCCTATCTGAGCATGTGAATACCCGCCTGAATTTTCTTCAGCCCGCCACCGCGCGGGCTTTTTTGTGCGCGCACTGTAGCGGATGCTGGTAGTCTGAACGGGTTTTCTGAGCGCAGTTACGAGGGGTGCTATGTCTTTCCGCCATTTCAGTGAAATCGAACAACGCGTGCTGTCACGTCATTCTGCAGCCAGTGTCAAAGCGCGTCTGACTAAGCCGAAAAGCGCGGCAGAGCTGTTGCAGATTCCGGCGCCACAGTGGTTGTCGGAAGCCTCGCGGGCGGTGTTTCAGTCGGGTTTCCGCTGGCAGGTGGTGGACGATAAATGGCCGCGCTTTGAACAGGTTTTTGGTGGTTTTAATCTGGCTTACTGTCGTCAGCTAGCGGATGAGCAGCTCGAAGCCATGATGAAGGAAGAAGGGCTTATTAAGCACTGGGCTAAAACCCGTTCTATCCAGACGAATGCCGATTATCTGGCCGGATTGGAAGCACAGCACGGATCGGTTGCCGCATTTTTTGCCGCCTGGCAGCCCGGGGATATCTGCGCGAATATCGCCGCCCTGCAAAAATCCGGTGCACGTCTGGGCGGAAAAACCGGACAGGTATGGCTGCGGCGTATGGGGGTGGATATGCCGATCTATTCCAACGATGTACTGGCCGCACTGAAGCTTGAAGGTGTTACCAACAGCATGCCGGGTTCTGCTAAAGCGCGGGCGACCGTGCAGCAGGCGTTTGATCAGTGGCGTAGCGACAGTGGCCGTTCGCTGAATGAAATCAGCCAGCTGCTGGCCATGTCGGTTTCTGGCTGAAACCTACATGGCCTCCACTTCTTCGGCCAGTGCCGAGCTGCCGATAATTTCAATCGCCCCATTAAAGGAATAGCCGATACTGTGCACGGTTTTAATCGGCATTTCATAGCCAGTGGCTTTGCAGCGGCGGCGCAGGCGCGACACCATTACGTCCAGACTGCGGGTTTCCGGCGCGTAGTGTTTAAAACCGAGCGCGGCATACAGTTCTTTGCGTGAGATTGCTGTTCCCGGCGTTCTGGCCAGTTTCAGTAATAGTTTTAATTCTGACAAATTCAGATCCTGGGTGGTTTTCTGCGGCAGAAGAATCTGCCATTCCGGCAGGTTCAGCTGCCAGACCTGCTCACCTTCCGGCAACTGCACCGGAGCCTCCTGCTGCAGGGTAGGTTGCTGGGGCGACTGAACTCCCTGTTGTTGTCCACCTGTCAGGTTCCTGATAATTAACAGCAGTTCGCGGCTGTCGATGGGCTTGGGCAAATAATAATCGGCACCTGATTCAAGACCTTCCAGCCGGTCTTCCAGTGCGCCGTATGCAGTGAGCATAATAATTTTACTGCTGATTTTTTGTTTCAGGCGCCGGGCTGCTTCAAAGCCGTTCTCTCCGGGCAGGTTTACGTCCAGAACGATGACATCAGGCTGATAACTCTGCAGTACATAGTCCATCGCTTCGGCAGAATCTGCCTGACGTACATCCATACCCTTGCTGGCCAGAATCATGGCAATGGGTGTACGGAAGTCATCCTCATCATCCACAAGCAATACGCGGATGTCGTTCATTGTGTATTCTCCTTTAATGGCAGACTGATGCGGAAGCGGGTCGGATTCCCGTCGATCAGCCTGACCTGTCCATGATGTTGGCCGGCGATAACACGGACAAAATACAGCCCTAAACCGGTACCGGGTGTACGTTTGTCAGCGTTGATGCGGAAATACTTTTCAAAGATTTTTTCGCGGTATGCGGCGTCAATACCGGGACCGTCATCGGCGACATCAATATGTACGGCGTGAGCATCTGAGCAGCAGGAAAACTCAATATTCCTGCGTTCGTTTGCATGCTTGATCGCGTTATTGATGAGGTTAGAAAAGAGAATAAACAACAGGTCGCGGTCACCGGGTACGATGATTGGTGATCCGTCATCAGCACGCAGCTGCACGTCATATTCGTCGGCCACTTCCTGCAATACACCGATCAGATTGACGTCACAGAAGGTTTCCTGGCTGTCGGTCAGAAGGTTCTGCACACGGTCGTTATTCAGGCACCCATTGACCAGCGTGGTAAGACGTAAATTGGCTCTGCTGATACGTTCTACCGAGCTATCAATGTCACTGTTCTGCTGCTCAGAGAGCAGGGTTATGGCATCGGTATTCGCGCGGATAATCGCCAGAGGAGTACGGAACTCGTGTGACAACATAGTGACAAAAGCCCGCTGCTCCTGCAGAGCCCGTTCGGCAACCTGATGTGCTTTCTGCTCATCATTAAGTTTTTGCTTCAGCGATTCCCGCAGTCTTTCTGACGTCATCATGATGATGGAAAACGCATAAATAAATGCCAGGATAATGCCCCAGATAAAAATCAGGGAATCGTCGCTTTTATCGAGAAAATGAATATCACCGGGCGGGTACTTCAGTGTCACAACAATGCGGATCAGGCTGCAGACCGACGCTCCGGCAAAGGCAATGGCGACACCGCGGCGGGCTGGTAATTGCTGCTGTCGTTCACGGTAGAGAACAAGAGCAATCAGAAAACACAGCGAGCCAATACCAATCGCGCTGGCGATTACCCGCATGCCAAGATATTCATTGCCGGGGAAAAATAAGAAAACCGGGGCAAGAGCAATAATAATGATTGCAGGCAAGCGCCACTCGGTCGTCTTACCGCAGAAAATACGCATGGTCTGATACAGCAATGCGTATGACAGCAGTAACAATATATTCGACGCAAAGATGGATAAAACATCGGCAATCTGACCACGCAGCAGAATCAGTATGGTGGCCAGCGATTGGCAGGCAGCACCAAATACCGCAGGTCGTAAGGCACGCTCTTCCGGCAGCAGGCGCCAGAATAAAAACAGGGTGACCGTACTGACAAAGGTCGTAATTGCCATTACGGCAACCAGAGTGCGGATATCGAATAACATGGGGTAACCTTTGCCTCAGCTCTGGCAAAAGTACCAGTGCCAAAGACAATATTTTTCAACTCGTTACATTTGAGGGTGGCCGGCAATGCGCTGCCTTATGTCTATCCTGAGGCTTATCAGGGCGGACAACAACAGCCAGATTGCATGAAATGGCGGTACGGATGCTTCAGATCAATGGTTGGATTCTGCAGGTTGACGCAGCAATGCCTGACACAGGGCGGAGAAGTAGCGGCCGAAAGCCAGATTGATAGCGTGGCGTTGTTCATCCTGTGGATACAGGCCTGATTGCGCTTCCACGGATTTTTTACTGCCTTTTACCAGAAAGCCGTTTTTGATGCCGGCGTCCTGAATAAAGGCTTCAAAGGCGCGGGCGCAGAGTTCTTCCGGCTGGCTGTAGTAGTGGATATTCAGTGCTTTATCCTGCGTGGCCGATGCAATAAACAACGGGCTGGGATCGTTACCATCAGCACTGAGCAGAATGGCTTTAAAGCAGTCACCCAATAAGGCATTCAGCGGGTGGTCAATCGCGCTTTTATTCTGCAGCCACAGGGACGAGGCGAAGCTCATAGCCGGAGCATCGGTAAAAGCTTTGGCGGCGATGTAGTGGTCGAAAGCATGAAACCATTCGTGAGCGATGCTGCCGGGACCGGCATTTTTGGCTAAAGCAAAACTGCGTTGCAGCGGCGAATAATGAGCCGATACGCCAGGGCGGCCACCACGGCCATATTGCAATGCCAGCGTGCCGCGTAACGAGATCAGCTCGCGCCGCAGGCGCAGGGCTTTTGCTGTGGGTAATGGCTGACCGGCGAGAATCTGGGTTAAATCGCACAAGGCATCGTAGAAACAGGCGGCGGCGTATTCCTGTTCGCTTTGTTTTACCCAGCGGCCAATTTCCACACCGCGAAAATCAAACAGCTGGCGAATGGTCAGGAAATCCGGAATCACGCCACCCAGTACGCTGCGATGGTCGGGGCCGGCGCGATAAAAACTGCGCTCGGTTAATGCGGTGGTCGGCTTGCCTGATTTGCGCATCGGATGTTGGCTGCTGTCTTTGGAAACAGCATTATGCCTGCAGAGTTTTCTGTGCTGTAGCGGAAATAAAAAATCCCGCGCAGGCGCGGGATTTTAAGGTCACAGCCGAGCGGCAGACGCTGTTACCAGCGATCCGGCAACCACTGACCATTGCTGACCGCAAAGTTCACATGCACGTCGCTGCCAGAGGTGATGGCATCGCGCAGCAGGCGGGCTTCATAAGCACTGGCCGGCGTGGTGTAGGCGTAGCCCGGATATTCAGCGGCACAGGCGGCGGTACCGTTAGCGGCATTACCCATCGTCTGAGTGATGGCCCACTGGCCACTGCTGTTACGGCAGGCATAGTTCAGGCTGCTGTCGCCGGCAACGCTCATAAAACGATTACCGCTGGCGTGGAAGCGGGCTACTTTGCCATTGCTGTAGGCAGAAGCTGCACCTTCCGGCCCTACGGCCCAGAGCTGGTTGTTCAGGCGTGCGCCGTTGCCGTCGATATCACCTTCTTCCAGCATATCCAGACCAAAGGCGTTGATACCATTCTGCAGACCAATCAGCGCTTCTGCGGCACTGACATTGTCGTTGCAGAAATAATTAATGCATTCCTGTGAGCGTACATAGCGGCTGCTGTTAAAGTGATTTTCGTAAACGTTCAGACCGCTGACGCCTTTATTTTGCTCAAAGTTAACAGCAACACTCTTGGCAATATCGCAGCCGTTGTTACCACCACTTTTATAAATAAAGACGCGCTTACCCTGGGCGCGGATCTGTTCGAAGGTCAGGTCGTAGGGAATGGTCTGACAACTGCCGGCGGTGTAGACGATATCGCCCAGCCATTCGACATCACGCTGCAACTGCTGGTAACCCGCGCTGTCACCGTTAATGTCGTCCTGCAGGAAGAAGAACACCACGTCATTGGCGTCGGCCCCTTTCAGCCAGCTGTCCACTTCACCCAGCATGCGGCGCAGCGTGGTGGTAAAGGTGGTACCGCAATCAACTGAGTGACAGACCTTGGTGTAGCTGCCACCTTTGCTGACATCCAGTTCGAAGAAACGCACGCCCAGCTGTAACTGTTCGATCAGCGCACGACGATGGTTTGGTCCGGGAATCAGCTGACCGCCAAAATACGCGGTGCTGTTAAACGCATTGTGTGAAGCCAGGGCATTGGTTTCGCGGATAGGGCTGCGGTAACCGGCGGCTTCGGTAATATCGATCGCGGCTTCCTGCGCGGTAGGCACGCGTGACGTCACGCGGAAAGAATCAATATTATCTTCAGTCCAGCTCGCCGGGCGCTCTTCCAGATTGGACGTGCTGCGCGTCAGGATGCGGTTTTCTTTGCTGTAGTTAAAGCCGGGGTAATTAAAAATCTCGACATTGGCTTTACCGGCAACCAGCAGCGAAGAGGCTTTGTTACGGCCCAGTAACACATTATTCAGATCGGATTCACCTTCACCGGCCTGCAAGCAGTGTGGTGTGCCGCGAAAGCCCGGATGCTCGAATAAACAGGCAAAATCATTGCTGTTGCGGTTACGCACTTTAAATGAGCTGATGCCGTCGTTCATATTGCCCATTTTGTAGGTGTTGGCCATCACCCGGCTGTGTTTACCGCCGAAACTACCGTGCTCAAAAATCTCGATATAGCTGTTGCCGTACAGTTTAATGGACGACACCTTGTCGTTGCGGGAAGAGCCGATCCAGCTGTTATCACCAACGCCATAACACCATTCGGCGCCCTGATATTCTGCATGTTCATACAGACAGACTTTGTCTTCGGCCTGGGCTGCCAGCGCGGTGCCCGACAGCAATAATGCGGCGGTCAGCGCGCGCACAGAAGGTTTTTTCATACCGACCTCACAGAGAGAGTGGAGAGTTATTTTTGTTGTTCTCCGGTGGCGGCGTGAGATCACTCAACGGAGATAAGCTTCCATGCCGGAACTATCTTAGACCTGTGGTTGTGAAGGAGGTATGACAATATGAGACGATGGTCTTGTTTTTTTTAGCAGAATTTAAACTGATGAAATTGTCAGAAGAAACCAGCCGCAGAGAGCGGCTGGCCAGGCGTTCGCGTCAGCGGTTCAGCGCTCTGCTCAGAGCAGTTTCATGGCATCAATAAACGGCGGGTTTTTCTCGCGCAAAGCATCCAGTACCGGCTTGTGAAAGCGCTTTTTATGCTCGGCAAAAATAGTGCGTTTTTTATTAAAGGTGCGGGCAAAGGCCAGTGCGCCTTCCAGTACCGCTTCGCCGCCTTCAAACGCAGCGCTGAGGAAGTTATCGGCGAGTAATTCCGCCGCGCCGACCCGGCGGCCGGTCAGCAACATATCGTTGTAGCGATACGCCGGCAGACTCTTCAGCACCACATCAATTAAACCCGGTACAAAGGGAATGCTCATATCCACTTCAGGAAAACAGAAGTAGCCACGGTCACTGCGCATAACGCGGAAATCACAGGCACAGGCAATCACACAGCCATTGCCAAAAGTATGGCCGTTAATGGCGGCAATCGCTGGCACAGGAAGCTGCATCAGCCGTGCATGGCAACGATCCATGGTGTGCATAAATTCTTTCACATCATCATGCTGGCCACCCTGAATGGAGCCCATCAGCCAGGGCACATCCAGACCCTGGCTCCAGCTTTTTTCATCGGATGAGGTAATCACCAGCGCTTTAAAATCGATATTATCTTCCACCGTCTGCAGGTGTTGCTCAAATTCCCGGGCAAACTGCAGATTGTGAGTGTTGGCACCGTTATCGAAGGAGATAATGGCAACCTTACCGCTGTCATCGCTGCGTAAACTGATCAGACTCATTGCTAATTCCTGCGTTATTCTTCGTTTAAGCCGCCCAGTGGTGGTTGCTCGCCATAAACATAGGCATCCGGCGCCTGGACAAATAAATCCGGCATTAAATCGGTTTTATCGCTGTCCGGGTTGGCACGGTACTGATCGAAATTGGTTTCGCCACGGCTGCGCAGAAAATCTTCATCAATCAGCAACTGGCCGGTGACTTCACGTGCGCTGGTTTGCAGCAGCGTGTGAGCGGCGTCGGCCATAATCAGCGGATTACGTGCGCGGTCAAAAGACTGCTTACCGCCAAATGAGGTTGCCGCGGTGTGAATAACGGTACGTGGCCATAATGCATTAACGCTGATGCCATAGCGTTTGAATTCGTCCGACATGCCCAGCGTCAGCATCGACATGCCGTATTTGGTCAGGGTGTAAGGCGAATGGTTACGCAGCCAGCGGCGATCCATATCCAGTGGCGGACACAGGCTTAAAATATGCGGATTGTCGGATTTTTTCAGATGTGGCAACGCTTTCTGGCTGAGCAGAAACACCGCGCGGAAATTTACCTGCATCATCAGATCGAGTTTTTTCAGCGGCGTGCTTTCCACACCGGCCAGCGCGATGGCACCGGCATTATTGATGATGGCATCGATACCGCCAAAACGCTCAACGGTTTTTGCAATCAGGTTATCGACGTCTTCTTCGCTGCGCACATCCACTTTAATCGCCAGCGCCTGACCGCCGGCTTCTTCCACTTCGCGGGCTACGGAATGAATGGTGCCTTCGAGTTTCGGATTCGGCTCGTCGGACTTGGCAGCAATCACAATATTGGCGCCGTCACGGGCACAGGCCAGTGCAATTTCGCGGCCGATGCCACGGCTGGCACCGGTAATAATAATGGTTTTATTGTTGAGGCTGGCCATGCTCAGCTCCTGTTTTTATTAATATGTAAGAATTATTCTACGCTCTGATCCGCCTGTAGCTGAATCAGCAGCTGGCGGCCTTTTACCTGATCTCCGGCCTGCACCAGAATGTCCTGCACCACTCCATCCACACCGGCTTTTAACGGATGTTCCATTTTCATGGCTTCCAGTACTGCCAGTGTCTGGCCTTTCGTTACGCGTTCGCCGGCTTCGGCCAGTACGGTAACAATGGCACCGTCCATCGCCGCGCGCACCTGATCGGAACCGGCGCTCTGGGCGCGGCTGCTGACCAGCGTGACATCGCTGAAGCACAGGTTACCACGCGGCGTGTCCAGCCAGAGCTGGCCGTTATCTTCCGCCCAGGCGATGCTTTGCTGCACATTATCAATTTCATAACACAGCAGGTCTGAGGTTTTTTCCAGCAGGCGCAGGGCGCACTCTTCGCCGTTATGGTTAACCAGCAATTGCTGGCCGTCACGGCGGATGCTGAGGGTAAATACCGTTTCGCCCTGTTTTAATTTCAGCGGCCGTGCCGCGCTGTGGCTGCTGGTAAAACCCTGAGGCGCAGCGATTAATGCCGCCGCCAGTGCCAGATCATTAAGCTCAGGCTGCAGCGGTTGCATGCTGGCGTGGTCGCTCAGGTGCTCGCTGATAAATGCGGTGGTTGCCTCACCGTTAATAAAGGCCGGGTGAGCCAGAATCGCGGCTAAAAAGGCGCGGTTATCGGCAATGCCGAGCAAATGCGATTCACGCAGGGTGCGCAATAAACGCCGCCGTGCTTCTTCGCGGTTGCGGCCAAAGGCAATCAGCTTGGCCAGCATCGGGTCATAATGCGGGGTAACCTTTTGGCCCTGCTGAATACCGGAGTCGATACGGATACCATCGTTAATGCTGTGCTGATCGGCGGCCTGCCAGAGTAATAGTTTTCCGGTTTGCGGGGTGAAATTATTGGCCGGATCTTCGGCGTATAAACGCACCTCAATGGCGTGGCCCTGCAGGGTAATATCCTGTTGCGTGAAGCCCAGCGTCTCACCCTGTGCAACCTGTAATTGCAGCGCAACCAGATCCAGTCCGGTAACCAGCTCGGTCACCGGATGCTCGACCTGCAGACGGGTATTCATTTCCAGAAAATAAAAATTCTGCTCAGCATCGACCAGAAATTCCACCGTACCGGCACCGTAATAACCGCAGCTTTTCGCGGCGGCTACGGCGGCTTCGCCCATTGCACTACGCAGGCTGTTATTCACAAACGGCGATGGCGCTTCTTCCACCACTTTCTGGTGACGGCGCTGTACCGAACAGTCGCGTTCGCCCAGATACACCACATTGCCGTGCTGATCGCCGAATACCTGAATTTCGATATGGCGTGGTTGCAGCACCGCTTTTTCGATAATTAATTCGCCACTGCCAAACGCATTCTGCGCTTCGGAGCGGGCCGAGCGGATATGTTCATTTAAGGTCGCAGCATCATTCACCAGACGCATACCGCGGCCACCACCACCGGCAGAGGCTTTCAGCATTACCGGCAAACCAATGGCCAGCGCTGCACTGTGCAGGGCTTCGTCGCTCTGGTCCGCACCCTCATAGCCGGGGATGCAGGGCACACCGGCTTCGATCATGGCAATTTTCGATAAACGTTTGCTGCCCATTAATTCAATGGCGCTGGCGGACGGGCCGATAAAAATAATACCAGCCTGCTCGCAGCTGCGGGCAAAGGTGGCATTTTCAGATAAAAAACCGTAACCCGGATGAATGGCGTCGGCACCGGTCTGTTGTGCTGCGGCAATAATCCGTGCGGCATTTAAATAGCTGTCGCCAACGGCGGCGGCACCAATGCACACTGCCTGATCGGCCAGTTGTACATGGGGTGCGTTGCGGTCGGCTTCTGAGTAAACGGCAACGGTTTCGTAACCGGCGGCTTTGGCGCTGCGCAATACGCGCACAGCAATTTCGCCACGGTTAGCGACCAGAATTTTATTCATGCCTTTTCCTCCTGCACAGCGACCTGAGCCCAGGCAGCCGGACGCTTCTGCATAAAGGCCATTGCGCCTTCCCGTCCTTCGCCCATGACGGCGGCGGCAAAATTCTGTGCGGCCTGATCCAGTAATTGCGCCAGCGGTTGTTCAGCATCGGCGACCGCATGCAGCAGTGCCTTGGTTTTGGCGGTGGCGGCCGGTGCGCATTTTAATGCCTGCTGAATGGCGTTATTTACTTCAGCTTCAAGGCTGTCATTGTCGGCACACAACTGATGAACAATGCCTAAACGCAGCGCTTCTTCAGCATGTATACGGTTGCCGAATAATGCCAGACGGCGTGCCTGGGTCAGACCAATACGCTGCACCACAAAAGGCGCAATCTGCGCCGGCAAAATACCCAGCGAGGTTTCCGGCAAGGCAAAGCGGGCAGTGCTGCTGGCGATGGCCAGATCGCTGACGCATGCCAGACCAAAACCACCGCCCATCACAGCGCCTTTTAAGGCGCAGATAACCACTGCGGGTAAGCGGTTGGCGGTTTCGATCATATGACCAAAGGCGCGATTAAATTCGGCCAGGCGGGCGCTGTCGCCACCGGCCGCCTGCATATCTTTAATATCGCCACCGGCACAGAAATGATCGCCATTACCTTCAATCACCAGCACACGGCAGTCGGCCTGTTGGGCACTGTTCATCAGCGCCAGCAGTTCTTCTACCATGGTCAGGCTCATCGCGTTGGCGAGTTGCGGACGGTTAAGGCGTACACGCCAGACGGCGGGCTGCTGCTCAAGTTGCAGGGTTGTAAATTCCATACCGCCTCCGCTCAGGATTTTTTACGCTTAGGCAGAATGCCCATGTATTTGCAGATAATGCCGAGCATAATTTCGTCAGCGCCACCGCCAATAGAACCCAGACGGTTATCGCGGTAGAAACGGGCGATCTGGTTATCCCACATAAAGCCCATACCACCCCAGTACTGCAGACAGCTGTCGGAAACTTCACGGGTCAGGCGGCCGGATTTTAATTTCGCCATCGACGCCAGACGGGTCATATCTTCGCCGTTCAGATAGCCTTCACAGGCCTGATACACCATGGCGCGCAGTGCCTCGACTTCGGTCTGCAATTCGGCCATGCGGAAATGAATCACCTGATTATCAATCAGCGGCTGACCAAAGGTATGGCGTTCACGGCAGTAATCAATGGTCTGGTTAATGCAGGTTTCCATACCGACCAGTGACATGGCGGCGGCGTACATACGCTCTTCCTGGAATTGCAGCATCTGCATCATAAAACCAGCACCCTCAGCACCGATACGGTTGCGCTGTGGTACGCGCACGTTATCGAAGAAAATCTGGGCGGTATCGGATGAGCGCATACCGAGTTTATTCAGACGTGGTGACAGGGTAATGCCGGGAGAATTCATCGGCACCACAATCAGGGATTTATTCGAGTGTGGCTTGTCGTCTGAGGTATTGGCCAGCAGACAGATAAAATCGGCCTGGGTGGAGTTGGTGATCCACATTTTGGTGCCGTTAATAATGTAATCGTCACCGTCTTTTTTCGCCGTGGTTTTTACCGCGGCAACGTCGGAGCCGGCACCGGGTTCACTGACGCCGATACTGGCAACCATATCACCGGCAACGGCGGGGGCGAGGAAGTTCTCTTTTAAATAGTCACTGCCGAAACGGGCAATGGCCGGCGTCGCCATACAGGTCTGCACACCAATGGCCATTGGCACACCACCACAAAAAATACCGCCCATTTCTTCAGCGGCGGCCATTTCGTAAGAAAAATCCAGACCTAAACCGCCGGCACTTTCCGGTTTGCTGATACCCAGCAGGCCGAGGTTACCCATTTTTTTGAACAGTTCATGGGCAGGAAAAATACCTTCTTTTTCCCATTCGTCGACATGCGGGTTAATCTCGTTTTCGACGAAGTTTTTAACGGTACGTTTAAGTTCTTTATGTTCCTGGGTCAGACGCATGAGAAAATTCCTTAAAAATTATTAGATGTATTTAAACCGGCTGTTGTCAGAAGCGGGCAACGCCAAAGGTGTTAGGTCGTAACGGCCGCTGCTGCGCCTCGTGGCAGATGCTTAACAGATGCATCAGCAGAGTACGGGTATCGCGCGGGTCAATCAGGCCGTCATCCCACAGGCGGGCAGTACCGAACAAAGCGGTTGAACCCATTTCCAGTTTGGCGGCGGTCATCTGCTCTAACTGCGTGAGCATTTTTTCATCGGGCTCAACACCCATCTTGCGTTGTTTTTCTTCGGTAACAATACGCAAAACCTTACCGGCCTGAGCACCACCCATAACGGCGGTTTTGCTGTTTGGCCAGGCGAAAATAAAACGCGGATCAAGACCACGGCCACACATCGCATAATTACCGGCGCCATAAGAGCCGCCGACCACAATCGACAGCTTAGGTACGGTCGCGTTGGCGACTGCCTGCAACATTTTTGAACCGTGCTTGATAATGCCGTTGCGTTCGGATTCGGTACCGACCATAAAACCGGTGGTGTTGTGCAGGAACAGCAGGGCGATATTGTTCTGTTCGCACAGCTGAATAAACTGTGCCGCTTTGTTTGCACCTTTGGCGGTGATCGGCCCGTTATTGCCGATAATGCCGCAGGAGAAGCCACCAATGCGGGAAAAACCACACACGGTTTGCTGGTCAAATTCGTTTTTAAAATCCTGAAATTCTGAACCGTCGGCGATACGCGCAATAATTTCGCGCACGTCGTAAGGCTGCTTGGCTTCGGCCGGAACCACACCGAGTAATTCGTCGGCACTGTACAGCGGCTCGTTAAATTCGGCGGCTGGCTGATAGGGTAGCTGGGCATTCCACGGCAGGGCAGCCATGACATCGCGGGCAATACGGATACCATCGGCATCGTCTTCGGCCAGATATTCGGCGGTGCCGGCATCGCAGGCGTGCAGCTCGGCACCACCTAATTCTTCGTCGGTGGCAATTTCACCGGTGGCGGCTTTTAACAGCGGCGGCCCGGCGAGAAACATTTTCGCTTTACCGCGTACAGCAATCACTACATCGGATAAACCGGGCTGATAGGCGCCGCCGGCGGTGGCGTTACCATGCACCACCGTTACCTGCGGAATACCGGCTGCACTCATACGCGCCTGATTGGCAAAGGCTTTGGCGCCGGGAATAAATACATCGGTGGCGTAATTGAGGTTGGCGCCACCGCTTTCCGCCAGAGTCACTACCGGCAGTTTATTGTCGCGGGCAATTTCCTGAATACGCAGGATTTTATCCAGACCGCCGGGAGAAATGGTGCCGCCTTTAATCGCACTGTTATTCAGCACGATTAAACAACGGATACCGGCAACCCGGCCGATACCGGCAATAATGCCACCACCGGCACCGCTGCCGTCTTTATCGTCGTGCATTTTATGGCCAACCAGTGAGCCCAGTTCGATAAATTCGGAACCGGCATCCAGCAGCAGACTTAAACGTTCGCGTGGCAGTAATTTGCCGCGTTTATGAAATTTTTCCTGCGCTTCCTGTTCTTTGGCGCGCACTTTTTCTTCGACCGCACGGAATTCTTCCAGCGCTGCCAGCATAGCCTGCTGGTTATTGCGGAACTGTTCGCTGTTGCTGTCGAGTTCTGAGGTGAGAATGGTCATGATGTGTCCTTAACGATTCAGCAGCTGCTGATATTCAGCATCGGCCCGGGCAGCAATGTCCGGTGTTACCGCAACCGGTAAATCCAGTAACTGCTGGGCAAAGGCTTTACCCTGCGGATCAATGCGCAGGCTGGCCATGCCACCGCCGCCGAGGGAATTGCGTAATAAAAGATTAAAAGCGTTTAAGCCGGGCAGGGCGAACAGCTCAACATCGCTGTTATCGGCCAGCACGTGGGCAAACCATTGGCCTATATTTTCCGGCGCCAGTGCGGCCTGAATAAATGGCAGATAATCCGCATCGCGCGCCATGACACCAATGTTGCTGTGATTACCTTTATCGCCACTGCGTGCTACCGCCAGTTTGATTAACGGCACACTGATATCAGCGTCGGGCGTTTCAGCGGCGGCATTAATTTTGGCTGAAGGCCAGTGCGGAGCATGGTCAGCGCAGTCGATAGCCACGGCTGTTTTATTGTCATCCAGCTGAATCTGTACCGGCACATCGGCTTTCGGCCAGAGGAAAGAAAATAAGCGGATATTCGGGCTGGGTTTCGGCCGGCCGCCAACAATACCGGTTAAGCCCGGTGCCATGGCGGTGGCGGCCTGAGCAATTTCGCGGGCGAACACTTCCAGCGCTTTTTTATCGGCATGACGTACGGCGATTTTAACAATCACTTCGCGGCTGTCTGCGCCACGGGCATTGGCGCCGTAGGTGGTTTCAGAGCCGAGAATTTCAATATCCTGCGCAGTAAAAGCTCCCATGCCCAGTACCGAATGCAGCACGCTGACGCGCTGCAGAATGGCCTCGGCCACGCGCTGGCCTTTGGCTACGGCATCGCGCCCGCCAATCATAAAAGTTGCCGTGCAGCGGAAGCCGTCCATCCAGGTGGCGCTGACTTTATAGTCGGCCGGTGGTGCATAACCGCGGGCGCCGCTGACGCGCACCTGCTGTTCACCGCTCTGGACGATGTTTACCTGAGTAAAATCGCAGCAGACATCGGGCAATAAATAGCAGGCCGGATCGCCGATTTCATACAGCAGTTGTTCGCCCACGGTAAAAGGCGAAATCAGGCCGCCGGTTTTTGCTGGTTTGCTGACCACAAAGCTGCCGTCGGCGGAGCATTCAACAATGGGGAAGCCCATATTGGCGTAGCCGCTTTCAACCAGTTGCCAGTCGGTGAAATTACCGCCGGTACACTGCGCACCACATTCGATGATATGGCCGGCGAGAGAACCCTGCGCGAGCTGATCGTAATCGGATTCGCTCCAGTTAAATTCATGCATCAGCGGGCCCAGCACCACAGCGCTGTCGACCACGCGTCCGGTGATGACAATATCGGCACCGGCCGCCAGAACATCGCGGATGGCCGGAGCGCCGAGGTAGGCGTTAACGCTCAGGCAGCGGCCGGGCAGCGGCTCGTCGCTGAACATATCTTTTACGCCGGCAAAATCGGCCTGGCGGGCACTGAGGTTATCGCCCTGTACAGTACCGACCGTGAGGTTCAGCCCGGCTTCGGCGATTAACGCGCGCAAGGCCGCGGCGCAGCCTTCAACATTGATACCACCGGCGTTACTGACAACCTTAATGCCCTGAGTGGCAATGGCCGGCAGCAGGGGCTTAAGGGTTTGGACGAAATCCGGGGCAAAACCGGCTTCGGGATTTTTCAGGCGTGCACCGGCCATGATCGACATGGTGACTTCGGCCAGATAATCGAACACCAGATAATCGAGCTGACCCTGCTGTACCAGCTGGTGGGCGGCGGTGCCGGTATCGCCCCAGAAGGCGGAGGCGCAGCCGATGCGGACGGTATCCTGCATGGTGAAATCCTGTTGTTAGCGTTTGCCTAAGACTATCAATCATCGAACAACCAAGCAAGCGCTTGGTTTTTAGTTTTGCGGCCTGACAGGGATTGCCCCTACAATAGGCCTGTTCGTCATACAGACGTCTTCAGATAAGGAAAACCCGTGATAGAACAACTGATTGCCGAAGGGGTTATTACCGACCCGGGCAGTGCCCGTGGCCGCCTGCTGGCTGCCGCCGCGCGCCTGTTTAAACAGCAGGGGTACGAACGCACCACCGTGCGTGATCTGGCTGCTGAAATCGGCATACAGTCGGGCAGCCTGTTTCACCATTACCGCAGTAAGGAAGATATTCTGCGTGCGGTGATGGAAGAGACCATTCAGCTGAATACCGCGCTGATGCGCATTGCGCTGCAGCAGGCGCAGGACCCGCGCGGCAAAGTGCTGGCGCTGATCCGTTGCGAGCTGCAATCTATTCTCGGTGAAACCGGCGAAGCCATGAGTGTGCTGGTGTATGAATGGCGTTCACTCAAACCCGACAGCCAGCAGCACATCCTGAAGTTGCGCGATATTTATGAACAGCTGTGGCTGGATGCGCTGGCCGAAGCCCGTGCTGCCGGCATGGTGGCGATTGAACCTTTTATTCTGCGCCGCTTCTTAACCGGTGCACTGAGCTGGACCACCAACTGGTATAAACCCGATGGTGATATGACGCTGGATGAACTGGCCGAATACGCGCTGACCCTGGCGATAAAACAGTGAAACACAGCGGAGAAATACAGTGAGAGCCAGTCTACGCGCTAAGGTCGTGCAGGTTTGCGATAAGAAAATAGCCACTAAGGGCGATAATGTCGGCGTATCCTTTTATGCGTTTTTCGCCAATAAAAATGACGATCCGGACCTGCTGATGGAAGCCGCCGAATGGTGGATTAAAACCCATTGTCTCGATCATTTTGAAAAAGCGGTAAAAATTAAGGCCATGGTGCTGGCAGGCGACTGACGCCAGTCATGGCAGAAAGAGGTATGTCATGGATGAGGTAAGAGCCCGCTATCATCGCCTGAAGTGGCTGCTGGTCAGTGCGCAGTTGATCTGGCTAGCCTTTTGTTTACTGCTCAGCCTGATTGTTGACCCTGGCATCTCTGTGCCAGCGATCTGGGCGGCGGTGGGCTTTTTAATCGCACTGGCGGTGGAAGTGATGGCTGGTCGCCTGTGTTGTCCGAAATGCCGGCAACCGCTGGGTTTAAGGGTTTACCGCTGGATTCTGATATTCCGTTGCCGGAACTGTTCTTAAAAAAACAGGCGCTAAGGATCCACTGCTGTCCCACAGATTGGAGTGACATCGTGTCACTCCAAACGGCAGCATTGATCGACTACTGTTTTTCAATCTGAAACGCCTTTCCGGGGCAAGCCCCTGGCCCCCTGCAAGGAGAGGTATCTCCTTACGATCCTCTCTTTTCGGCGCGTCCGGCTTCATCCAGCCAACTGCAATGATTATGCGGCACGCAAAACAATTCGCCCCGGAACGACGTTTTAAAACACCAAGCATTTGTATCGTTCCGGGGCAGGGTTTTGCTCTGACGGCCGCAGAATCATCTGGTTGTCTGGCGCCGCACGATCGCCGGTTTTAATAATCCGCTCAGCCGTATTCCAGAGGAAACCGTGTTTTCCTCGTTCCTACGCGCAGCGTGGGAATGCAACTGTGCCGGCAAGGGCTACCACGCAGAGCGTGGGAGCCAGGTGACAGCAGAGCAAACATCAGGTCGGATCAATAATCCCCTGCGCGATCATATCCAGCGCGGTAATGCTCGGGATAAAGAAGTAATCGCCACCACGGGTTTCGACCATACGTGGCAGGTGGGTGCAGAAAAACGGTGCTTTACCGTCTTTCGGATTCACCTGAACAATATGCTTGTCGGTCAGTTTGCCGTTGTTGGCGCCGATTAATACATCGCGGTCGTTACCAAGATGAAAATCGTTGGAGTAATTTACCCACTGCTGCTGCACAAACTCGAACTGACGCTCGAGGCTGGCGCTGATGCACATAAAAATAATGCCCTGTTCGCTGTTGTCGTTGGTCAGCTCATCATGGCCGCCATAAGGCAGTCCGCGGCGCATTAAACGGCGGCGGTCAACCAGTGCACCCGGACGGTCAAAGGCTCCTTTTTCGGTTTCCAGCGAGCCACGGGTATTGGTGCGGCGGATATGAGCACCAATCGGACATTTTGCTCCGTGCTTATCGTCGTTATAGGTAAAATTAATCCACTGTTCTTCCAGAGCTTTTAACTGACCAACAGCGCAGGCATCACCTTCAGCGGCTTTTTTCTGTAATTCTGCCATTTTCCGGTCGAGTTCGGCCTTGGCTTTATCATCCGGTGCCAGCACCAGCGGGGCGCCGTTATCCGGCCAGCGACCGGAAAATTTAGCCATTAATAATTCGCGGCTGCCGTCAAAATCTTTGGCCATATTTTCGACATAGTCGTTAAAGGTTTTTACGTTTTCGTGCAGCTTGCGGTACACCATGTAGGTACCGTTGCGTGCCAGCAGGTGCGGTTCCGGTGCCAGAGGGTATTCTTTGGCTTCATCGATATGACCGAGAATAAATTCACCGGTCGCCAGCGGCTCCCACTTGCCCTTACGGTTCAGTTTACCGCGTCCGGGCAGGCGCTCCGGGTCATGGCCGCAGCCTTCAAAGTAAGGGTTGCCGATACCATCGACAAAACCAAAATGCTCTTTGGGTGTGGCTTTACCGTTTTCAAAAACGGCAGAGGCATCCTGATAAGGCAGCAGGCTGCCGTTCGGGCCTTTATGACCAGGGCGGATACTGACGCTGCCCTGTACGTTTTGCATCAGCTCTTCGATCTGGGCGAAGCGTTGTTCCACCGCTTGCTGGGTCTGACCGTTAATGGAAACCCAGGCGTGTACGGTGTCACCCTGCCATACCGGGTCCCAGTGCTGCGGGCTGCTTGGGCCGTTGTCACCCAGAATGGCGGCACGGGGTTTCATGCCCATTTTAAATTCCTGCGGAAAACCGTCGAGGGAGCGGCGCGGTAAGCCCAGGGCACACAGACCGTGATAGGTAAAGGCAATATTGGTGGTGGCTGCTGGCTTATCGGATTGATCCGGGTGTTTTTTTTCACTCCAGGGTTCGGCGGTGGTGATCAGCGGAATTAACTGCTGCAGAAAATTGCGGCCACCGGCGTAGTCGTGAAATTCGAGAAAAAAGTAACGTGCCTTGGGGAAACCAAAGCGGCCATAGCCTTTACAGATATTGCCCTGAATATCGTACAGATCGAGAGGTCGGTTCATAATCAGTCCTTGTCGCCAGGCGTGCCGCGCACGCGCTGAATAAATCCCTGGGAAATTCAGTACATGTTTTGCAGACGGGTCTGACCGGGCGCCCAGCTTGGCTGGTCCAGGTCGGCCAGTTTGATTTCTGCCATCAGGTTATTAAAAGCGGTACGCAGTGCTGCGGCATCCTGCCCCTGATGAGCGAGAGCAAATTCGCTGAAAACCTGTTTTACATACAACGCTTTCAGTTGCTCTTTTAATGACACATCGGTCGAGCCGTTAAAAAACAGCGTCGTAGTGAGCTGACACTTTTTGATATAGGCGATGAAATCATCGGCGTTCTGCACTTTGTCAAAGGCGACGGCATATTGCCACAGGCTGCGCACATCGGCTTCGGCGTTATCCCACATGCCTTTCAGATAGGGTTCCAGCTCACCGTGGAAGTTACTGGTAAATACCAGATACTTGGATTTCAGATGATCGCGGGCAACGTCGTTACCCTGCTGAAAAAACACGTCGTTAAGAATAAACAGACGGGCAAAATAGGTATTGGGAATACGGGCAAAAGGGCTGCCGGCATCTTCTTCCAGACGCTGAATGCGGCGGCGGGTAATTTTGTCGAATGAGGTCTGTTCGTCATGGACGCCGTTGATCAGCGGACAGAGCGTGGTCAGGCCGTAGGAATTTCCGAAAGTGTTTGCCATGCTCAGGCCTCCTGCTTGCCGGCCACGCGGGCCATCATAAGATTGGCGTGCTGGTGTTCCTGCACCAGTTCGTGCGATGCGCTCATCAGCGGGCTTTCACCCATGCTGCCAAGGTTGTGCTGGTTTTTGGCAAGAAACTGCTGGTAAGCCTGAAAGAATTCCTCATCACTGAGACTCGCAGTATCTTTCTGGAAATTGTTCAGATTGGTGAATAACGTCTGCGCCGTTTTTACATCGTTGGCCGCGGCCAGCGGGTAGGCGTTGTAGTAATGGCCACTCTCTATCTGGTTAAAACGGATGTAGTTATAAAAATCGTGCAGCGGGATGGATTTCGGGTATTTGATATTCCAGCGCCAGAACATATCGAGGCCGGAGGGAATAGCAAACGAAAAGGAGTCGATGTACTGATCCCAGCTGCCGTTAAAATTACTTTCAAACAGCATATAGCTGTAGGTCAGTTTTTCTTTTGGTTGGCTTTTATCCAGGCGCGGAAATGACCAGCGGTTAATAATGGTCCAGCGCGCGTAGTGAATCAGCGACAGGGTCAGCAGGCCCTTAAGGAAACGGGGGAAGGTGATAACCACCACCCAGAAAATCAGTTTTTGCCAGAGGGCAGTCCACCACCGCAGCGGGGTGAGTACATTCATACCATAGGCTTTGCCGGCGACGTTCGACATAGTGAATTCCTTTTCTGGTGCCAGATAAATCGTGCAGTCATGCAAGCGGCAAAGACTCTAGCGGTTTCTGCGTTGCGGGTAAAGGACGCAGCGACCCTCTTTAGGGCGGGTGCGGCTAAAGGTTATCGTCTTCGTTATTGTCCAGTTCGCGCAGCATTTCCAGCCCCTTGCGCCGCTGTGTACTCAGGATGGAAATCTTTTCTTCCAGTTCCGCCCGTTCCAGTTCGCTGTCGCATTTCTCTAACCTGGCTTTCAGTTCATGCTGCTTGTGTTTGAGCTTATTCAGCGCGGCGGCCAGTTCTTTGCGCTGGCGCTCTTTATGCCGTTGCTGGTGGTCAAACAGCGCATTGAGCTTTTTCACCAGTCGGGAAAATTTCATAAGCCTTGCTCCGGTGGCGGGGTAGCAGTGTCTTCGTCACTGCGTTGCTGTTCCAGTTGTTTGTTAATGGCCGACAGGTCGGCGTGTTCCAGTTGCAGACTTTCCGGTGTGTCGCCCTGTGGGCTCTGCTCATCAATAAACAGATAGCGTGCTGCCTGAATCAGCGCGCGGCAGACTTCCTGACAGTAGCCTTTATCGGTCATCAGTGAGGTGGCCATCTCGGCGCTGATTTTACGGGTGCGGATCAGACCCTCGATCAGGCTGTCGGACTGTTCGCGCTCGCGTTCAGTCAGCAGCAGCTGGTGGTCGAGGGCGAGGCGGCTTTCCACCACGTCATCGATCTGACGTACCTGCTGAATGGCGCGCAGCACGTCGCCGATCTGCTGCCGCAATTGCTGATAGGCCTGCGCCATATCCGGGTTTTCGCTGTGAATATAAAACAGCAGATTGCGCTGCAGATGTTTGACGCCTTTGATGGCCTCAATCAGATAGTGATCGGCGGCACGCAACTCGCGCAGCTGTTCATCCTGACGGCCGCTGGCTTTTTCCCGTGCGCTGCTGATGAAACTGATGATGGCCGAGTAAATTCCCTTCACCTGTTGTTCGTACAGCTGTTGCAGGTTGGTATGAATGGCTGAGTGACTCTGGTCGCTTAACAGTGCAATCGGCTGTCCGCGGTGAAATTCATCGGCCTGCCAGCCCAGCCCCTGCAGCACCAGATCGGTGGACAACGCGTACAGGCGGATGCTTTCGCTGCGTGTTACCGCAACGGCAGCAGAAGGGGATTCCATCGCCGACTGATTCAGATATTGCGGCTGCATACGGCTGGCAGGGCGTTCCGGCACCAGACGCAACAACCAGCCTTGCAGACGTGGCAGCTGCGGTACCATCAGCATGACGCCCAGCAGGTTAAACAGGGTATGGAACAAGGCCAGCTTCAGTGTGTAGTTATCGGCGCCGATACCCAGCAGTACGCTGAGATGTTCAACCAGCCACAACAGCACCGGCATTAACACCAGTGCGACAACACCGGTCAGCAGGTTAAACAGCAAATGTCCGAGAGCAAGCCGCTTGCCTGCCGTATTGGCGCCAAGGCTGCCCAGCACGGCTGTAACCGTGGTGCCGACGTTGGCGCCGATAGCCAGTGCCAGCGCATCCATATACTGCACATGACCGGCCGCCAGCGCGGTCAGGGTTAATACCAGGGTGGCATGGCTGGATTGCATCACCACCGTGGCAATAATGCCGAACAGGGTGAACAGCAGCAGCCCGGCAATACCCTGTGGGCTGATGGTGCTGAGATCCAGACTGCCCTGCAGTGTGGCAAAGCCATCCTTCATGTAATCAATGCCAAGAAACAGAAACCCCATGCCGGCCAGAATATGGCCGATACCGGCGCGGCTCTGATTGGGCTGGAACAGCAGCATGACGCCAAACACCAGCATTGGCATCGCCAGCTGGGAAAGGTTGATATCAAGACCAAAGCCGGCAATCAGCCAGGCGCCGGTGGTGGTGCCCAGATTTGCACCAAAAATAACGCCCAGCCCGGCACCGAGGTTGATCAGCCCGGCCGACAGAAAGGAAATGCTCAGCACCGATACCAGTGAGCTGGATTGCATCAGGGTGGTGGCGGCCACACCAAAGAGCAGGGCTTTACCGGTGGTGTTGGTGGAGCGCTGCAGGACACGTTCGATCAGGCCGCCACTGAAACTCTGGAAGCCACGTTCCAGTGACAGCATGCCGAACAGGAAGATGGCGACACCGGCAGCAATCTGCTGCAGCTGGGGACTGCTCCACAGGCTGAATGCCAGCAACAGCATAATGACCGGAAAGAGCATGCGCTTGAGCAATTCCAACGGCGGTAATCCTTTAATTCCGGACAGAGCAGTCAGTTAACCGAATGGCCTTTTATTCAGCAAGGGAAATTGCTGCGCCAGCACCTGCAGAGGTTGATCTAAGTCGCTGAAAAAGCAGTTCTTTGTGTGAATAACCTTACAGGGACTCCATTCCTGCAGAGGTCGTTCAGTGAAAGTCTGTTTATTTATGCACAGAATGCTGTGTATAACTAAGGGATAAGCTGGCGATAACTGCCTTCAGCCCGCAACAGGCCTGTAACGCTTTGATATGGTGCCAGTCCGGCATTGGCCGGATTACCAGAAACCCTTGAAAATCAAGGCTTTTATGGTGTTTTTTACACAGCTGTCAGGTTTTTCAGAGTAATGCGATGACAAGTTATTTTTTTTAATAATCAGCAGAATTAAGAGTTGTTTTTAACAGAAAAACTCTTTATATGGCGATTCTGTTACGGTTTACCCACAGAATCTGTGGATAACTTTGAGCATAAGTTGAAGAAAAATCCCCCTGTCCCCCACGCTTTGTAACACCTGTTTAAATTGTTTAAAAAATGATCAATCGGCGCGCTGCGCAGAGTCTTCTCCGGATAGGCAAACAGTCTGGCGCAAGAGAGAGTGAAGCTGATGGGGTTATGAGTCAGAGGAGGGATGTGTTTTTCCGGGTATATGCGCACAGCTGCAATGACAACGCAGCAGATCGCAGGCAATAAAAAAGCCCGCATATTGCTATGCAGGCTTTTAATATTCGTGGTGCCCAGAGGCGGATAAATCTGTCCGGAACAGATTTGCACAGCCACAGGCTGCCCGCAGGGGCAGGGCCATGGATGGCTCTGATGAATCGAACCTGAGATGACGCCGATTTCAGGCAATAAAAAAGCCCGCATATTGCTATGCAGGCTTTTAGTATTCGTGGTGCCCAGAGGCGGAATCGAACCACCGACACGGGGATTTTCAATCCCCTGCTCTACCGACTGAGCTATCTGGGCGTCTTGCTGAACAACGTTGTGTTCGTCAAGTGGCGCGTATTAAACCCGTTGGCTGAGGGAGTGTCAACCCCTGCAATCGGTTTATTTATCTTTATTTTCAGGAACATAGCCTTCAGCCATGTCGAACTCGTCGCCGCTGAAGAATTTGTCCCGTTGTTCGGTCAGATATTTGCGCGCCTGCATATCCATCATATTGAGGTGTTTCTCGTTAATCAGGCGGGTCTGGTGCGCGGTCCACTCATCCCAGGCCTTCTTTGACACGTGCTGGAAAATTTCTTCGCCCTTTGGGCCGGGGAAGGGCTGGCTGCTCAGGCCTTCAAGTTCCTGTTGGTACTTTTTGCAGAAAACGGTGCGGGTCATAACAATTCCTCGGACGGTATGCCGGATTCGGCGCTGGTGCCGGCCATGCTTTGCAGCAGCATTTTTACCGGTGCTGCCAGGCCCAGCGTGCTGGGGTTGCGGGGATTGTACCAGTGTTGCTGCTGGTCGCCAGTTTCGCCTACGGCGAGATGGCTGTGCGGCAGAAGGATGAGTATCGGCTGAATATGCAGGTGATAGTGGCTGAATGTATGGCGGAAGGGCGTCAGCCACTGCTCTTCATCATCGCCGCTGTGATGATTGAGCTGTTCCTGCAGCAGTTGCCGGGCCTGTTGTATGTCCTGCGCTTCCGGAAAGCTCCACAAGCCGCCCCAGATGCCTTTTTGCGGGCGCTGCAACAGCAGATATTCGCCAGCCGGGTTCTGAATCATCAGCAAGAGGCTGTGCTTTTCCGGTTTTTCTTTCTTTGGTTTGCTGTTCGGAAACTGTGTCGGCTTGCCGGTTTGTAAGCCCTCACATTGTGGTTGCAGCGGGCAGATACCACAGGCGGGTTTGCTGCGTGTGCACAGGGTGGCGCCCAGATCCATCATCGCCTGAGTGTATTCGCGTGAGCTGTGCTGCGGTGTCAGTTCTTCCGCCAGCGTCCATAACTGGTTCTGTACTTTGGTTTCGCCGGGCCAGCCTTCAATCGCGAAGAAGCGCGTCAGAACGCGTTTGACGTTGCCGTCGAGAATCGGCGCATTGATATTCATGCTGATGGAGGCGATGGCGGCGGCGGTGGAGCGCCCGATGCCCGGCAGTTCGCTTAAGGCTTCGACGCTGCGCGGAAACTCGCCGTTAAAGTCGCGCACCACGGCCTGAGCGCAGGCGTGCAGGTTGCGTCCGCGGGCGTAGTAGCCAAGGCCGGTCCACAGGTGCAGAACTTCGTCCTGAGTCGCTGCGGCCAGTGCCTGCACATCGGGGAAACGCTGCATAAAGCGTTCAAAATAGGGAATAACGGTGCTGACCTGGGTTTGCTGCAGCATGATTTCGGAAACCCAGACCCGGTAAGGATTGATCTGTTGCTGCCAGGGCAGGTCTTTGCGGCCGTGTTTGTGATACCAGCCGAGCACGGCATCGGCGAAAGAAAATGAGCGCGTCATAAATACAGATGATTAAGATTTGGGCGCCAGTATAGGTATTTCAGCGTTGTGGAACGAGGGCTTATTGCAGCAGGCTGATATGGTTGCCCTGCTGACGCATGCGCTCGTTTTCATTGAGGAACTGATGCAGCTGGCCGAGAGACAGTGGCCGGCTGAACAGGTAGCCCTGACCCTCATCGCAGTTATTCTGCCGTAAAAAGTGCAGCTGCTCCTGGGTTTCGACGCCTTCTGCTACCACGGTCATGCTCAGTTTGTGTGCCATAGCGATTACCGCGGCAGTGATTGCCATGTCGTTTTTGTCGTCCGGGATGTCCATAACAAAGGAGCGGTCGACTTTAAGTACGTCAATCGGGAAGCGCTTGATATAGGCCAGGGAGGAATAACCGGTACCGAAGTCATCGATGGCGATGGATACACCGATTTTTTTGATTTCCTGCATGATCTGAATCGCGCTTTCGACATCTTCCATCAGCGTACTTTCGGTGATTTCCAGTTCCAGGCAGTGGGGCGGGATCTGGCTGATTTCAATCACGCTGTTAATACGGGCCAGCAGGCTCGGGTCGGTAAACTGACGGGCGGAGAGGTTAACTGCAACCTTGGCGGTATTGGGCAGTACATTGCTGCGGATCAGTGAGCTGATCTGACGGCAGCTTTGCTCCAGCACCCAGCTGCCGATTTCAATAATTTGTCCGGTTTCTTCAGCAACGGGAATAAAACGGTCGGGAGTAATCATGCCTTTGTCCGGGTGCTGCCAGCGGATCAGGGTTTCAACCCCGGTGACGCTGTAGTCGAACAGGCTGATTTTAGGCTGGAATACCAGGCTGAACTGTTCGCGGTTAATGGCTTCGTTGATTTCTTTTTCCAGTGACAGATGCTCAAGAATCGACTGGTTCATATCTTCGGAGAAAAACTGGAAGTTGTTGCGCCCAAGCTCTTTGGCGCGGTACATGGCCAGATCGGCATTTTTCATCAGAGTGTTAACGTCGGTGGAATCATCCGGCGTCAGGGTAATACCGATACTCACGGTGGTGACGATATCCTGTCCCCTTATGCGGATGGGCTTGGCCAGTGCCAGCAGCAGTTTTTCAGCCACAACCAATACGTCGGAGGTGTGATGAACGTCGGTCAGCAGGATGGTGAATTCGTCACCGCCGATGCGCGATACGGTGTCATTCTCGCGCACGGTAGCGCTTAAGCGGTTGGAGACTTCTTTCAGCAGGATGTCGCCGGCATCGTGGCCCAGGGTGTCGTTGATGCGTTTGAACTGATCCATATCGAGAAACATCAGCGCCATTGATGTGCCGGAGCGCAGAACGCTTTTAACGGCTTTTTCCAGCCGGTTTTTAAACAGACGGCGGTTGGCAAGGCCGGTCAGAGGATCATAAAAGGCGAGGTTTTCCATCTGAATCTGTGCGGCTTTCAGTTCGGAAATATCTGAAATAGCCCCTAAATAACCCAATAATTCGCCATGACGGTCGTGCAGGGCACTGGCCAGTAACTGAATCCAGGTGTTGCTGTGATCGCGGCGCACCAGGCGCAGTTCCAGCGCGATACTTTCCTGCTCGCAGATCAGGCGGTTCCAGGCTTGCTGGGTGGTGCTGAGGTCATCGGGGTGAATGCGGGCAAACCAGTCCTGCAGGCTGGGGAGTTCATCGGGAATGCCATGGATATCGCGCCAGCGCTGATTAACATACTGCAGGCGCTGTTTGCCATCGACCTGAAAAATACCAACAGGTGAGAGTGCCGTTAGTTTGCGGAAACGCTCTTCACTGGTTTTCAGCGAGGCGTTTTCGTCTTCAATCGTCAGCAGCAGGCCGTTAAACAGATCGACCAGATCGCCCAGCTCATCGTTATTTTCTTTAGCTGCGCGGATGGAATAGTCCTTGTTGAGCATAATATGGCGCAGGGTATTGCCCAGGTCTTTCATCGGCCGGGCGACGACTCCTTGCAGCTTATTCGCCAGGAAGATCGCCAGCAGTACCGCGGCTGCCAGGATGACAACAGAGAACAGCAGAAACTGATTAATACGCTGCAGCAGGTCCTGATGGCTGATTTCTATATAAAGGGTGCCTATCGGCGTATCGTCGAGCAGGATAGGAAAGAATTGGGCGAAATTCCGTTGTTCTGTGCGGTGCAGCCCCTGCAGTTTCTCCGGGCATTGCAGTTCGCCGCTGGCCGGAGAGTAGGATGCTGCGAGTGCCTGGTTTTCGGCATAGATACAACCGCGTACGACACTGCTGTCTGCTCGCAGGGTATTCAGGTTGGTGCGCAGCAGATCGTAATCACTGAAGGTCAGTGCAGCTGTCGCGCGGTTGGCGATCACCTCGCCCAGCACCGCCTGTTTTTTCTGAATATCCTGACGACTCAGATAGTATTCGAGAGATATAAAAGCAAGGTTGGAAACCAGCAGGGTCAGGCCTGTGGTAATCAGAGCGATGATAACCAGCTTACGGCGCAGCGACTGTGTGCTGATAGAGCGGATCACCGGTCACACTCCGCTTGGATACGGCTGAATTTCTGCGCGCACATCATCGGATGAATACGACTCTCCCGCTGAATAAAACTGCTTATGCGATCCTGCTGCACAACATTCTCCGATTCCCTGCTGTTGGCTGTGTGGCTCTATGCCGGATTCCTGCTGACTATGCTGCCGGGCCGTGGCGGAAACACGTTTCTGGCCCTGCAGCAGGAGACAGACAATAAACTGCTGTGACGCATAGCGGAAGAGATTCCTTTATCGTTTATGCAGGCTTTGCTGTGTCTGTCAGTCTGTGAGCAGCATTTCCTTCAGCTTAGGTAAGGAGTGCGGGGATTACCATTGACTGATGGCAGGGGGAATAAAAAAACTGGCCACAGGGGCCAGTAATAGGGGAGGAAAAACAATAAAAGAGACTTACTGTAACTTAGTTGGCGTCCTGTGCAGAAAGTTCCGCCAGCAGTTCATTCATGCTGATATTCTGCAGACGCTCGCTCAGCTGCTCACGGTAGGTTTTCACCATACCCAGGCCAGCAATGACGGCATCGTAGATGCGCCATTCCTGGCTGTCTTTATCGCGGTACAGGCGAAAGTCCACAGGAATTGTATTGCCATTGTTCTGCTTCAGGGTGCCTTTAACCAGCGCTTTGTCGCCACTGTCATTAAAGCGCGCTTCGTCAAATTCGAACTGTTCGCCGTTAAAGGCTTTAAAGGCACCGCTGTAAGTGCGGATCTGCAGTTCACGGAAGCGGTCAATAAAAGCCTGACGCTGCTCAGGGTCGGCACGGCGCCAGTATTTACCCAGTGCGCCCATGGCGATTTTTTCCTGATCGATGGCTGGCACGATATAGGTTTGTACCAGGCGGCGGACTTCCTCTTCGGTACGCTGTTCCGGCTGCAGTTTGTTCAGCTCGTTGATAATGCCCAGCGTTGCTGAGGCGACGACATCGCGCGGTGCGATTTCTGCTACAGCGGTTTTGGTCCCAGTCTCATTGGCTGCAACACCTGAGCAGGCAAGCAATGCGGCGATGAAGACCGCAAAGGTTGATAATGTCTGGATGGCGATTCGCATATTGGTTATCCGTCTTGAGACTTACAGTCCGACCAGTATGGCTATCTGCGACGAAGATGAAAAGGTGACACTTTATGAATTTTTTGTTGCGTCCATGCAACGATGAGGGATTATTTCTGAGGATTGTATATCCAAAAGGAGTCTTTCGCAGTGAAATTGCGGTGTTCAAGCGCAGTCGTCAGTGCTTCCGGGCAGTCTTTAATAAGCAGGGTTTTGCCTTCGTTATTGGCCCAGCCCTGAATGAAGTGCAGCAGCTGGTGCATAACGCCACGGCGCTGGGTGATAGTACGCACGGCGGCTTGCTGCAGAAGCACTCCCTCGCTGCTGTCGCTTGCCAGAATCACGCCGATGATACGGTCGTTAAAACGTCCGGCCATAATCCAGCCGCCGCTTCTCAGATGTTGTTCCAGCGCGGCACGGTCTGAGGTCAGGCCGTCGGTTGAGGTTTCCTGGTGAATTTTGTCGAGATCGTTCCAGTCGGCGTCGGCCGGTGACTGGATATGTTCCAATTTAACTGGCACAGCATGGCTCCATAGGATGGCGGATAGCAGGCCGGAGGGGAATATTACCGGGAATTTGCCCCGTCACCTTGTCCCGGCCTATTTTCTTAAGCGCTTTGCTTTATAATGCTTTCTTTTCCTTTTTGCGAGAGTTGGAGCAAGCCCATGGCCCGCAGCGCAACGGTCGAGCGTAATACGCTGGAGACCCAGATCAGCGTCACCATCAACCTGGACGGCACCGGTAAAGCACGCTTTGATACCGGCGTACCTTTTCTGGAACATATGATGGATCAGATTGCCCGCCATGGTCTGATCGACCTCGATATCACCTGCAAAGGTGATAATCACATCGACGATCACCACAGCGTGGAAGACATTGGTATCACTCTTGGTCAGGCATTTGCCAAAGCCATCGGTGATAAAAAAGGCATCGTCCGTTATGGCCACTCTTACGTGCCGCTGGATGAAGCATTATCGCGTGTGGTTGTCGACTTCTCCGGCCGTCCTGGTCTGGATATGAAGGTAGAATTCACCCGCGCCAGCATCGGCAAGCTGGATACTCAGCTGTTCTGGGAGTTTTTCCAGGGCTTTGTTAACCACGCCGGCGTCACTCTGCATATCGACAACCTGAAAGGCTTTAACGCCCACCATCAGGCCGAAACCATTTTCAAAGCCTTTGGCCGTGCACTGCGTATGGCACTGGAGCTGGATCCACGTATGGCCGGTGTTATGCCATCGACTAAAGGTTGCCTGTAAGCACAAGGGATAAATGAATGAGCAGTAAACTCTGTGCAGTGATCGATTACGGCATGGGCAACCTGCACTCCGCCCATGGTGCGCTGCAGACTGTGGCGCCGGATACCAAAGTGGTGGTCACCAGCGATGCCGACGTGATCCGCAAAGCCGATCACGTGGTATTGCCCGGTGTTGGTGCTATCCGTGACTGTATGGCAGAAATCCGCCGTCAGGAAATCGATCAGGTGGTTGCCGAAGTCCGTAAAAGCAAACCCTTACTGGGTATCTGTGTTGGCCTGCAGGCCATGATGGAGCGCAGTGAAGAAAACGGCGGCGTTGAGTGCATGGGATTGTTTCCCGGCGAAGTGAAATTCTTCGGCAATGATCTGGTAGAAAACGGCGAACAGCTGAAAGTCCCGCATATGGGCTGGAACCGTGTTGAGCAGGTTGCGCACCCGCTGTGGGCCGGTATCGCCGATAACAGCCGCTTCTACTTTGTGCATTCCTACTACGTGCAGGCGGCTAATGTCGCGCAGGTGAAAGGCCGTGGCCATTACGGCGTCGACTTTGCTGCTGCCATGGGCGAAGACAATGTCTTTGCGGTGCAGTTTCACCCAGAAAAAAGCCACAACGCTGGTCTGGCGTTGCTGAAAAACTTCCTCGCCTGGGATGGTCAGGCCTGATTCCAAATTCAGAATGTAAGGTAAAACAATGCTGGTAATTCCTGCGATTGATTTAAAAGATGGTCAGTGTGTGCGTTTGCGTCAGGGCCGTATGGAAGATTCCACCGTCTTTGGTGATGATCCGGTTTCAATGGCCAAACGCTGGGTCGATGCCGGCTGTCGTCGCCTGCATCTGGTGGATCTGAACGGTGCTTTTGCCGGTACGCCGGTTAACGGCGAAGCCGTAACGGCCATCGCCAAAGCCTTTCCTGGCCTGCCGATCCAGATCGGTGGCGGTATCCGCACGCTGGAAACCATCGAGCATTACATTAAGGCCGGCGTCAGCTATGTGATTATCGGCACCAAGGCAGTCAAAGAGCCGGAATTTGTTAAAGAAGCCTGTAAAGCATTTCCGGGCACAGTCATTGTTGGTCTGGATGCACAGGATGGCTTTGTGGCTACCGATGGCTGGGCTGAAGTGTCTGACGTTAAAGCCGTCGATCTGGCCAAGCAGTTCAAAAACGATGGTGTTACCTCCATCGTTTATACCGATATTGCCCGTGACGGCATGATGCAGGGTGTAAACGTGGAAGCCACGCTGCAGCTGGCGGTTGAGGGTGGTATCCCGGTGATTGCATCCGGTGGTGTCACCAATATCGAAGATATCCGTGCGCTGTCCAAAGTGGCCAATCAGGGCATTCTGGGTGCCATTACCGGCCGTGCGATTTATGAAGGCACGCTGGATGTGGCCGAAGCTCAGACGCTGGCTGACGAGTTAACAGGAGCCTGATATGGCGCTCGCCAAACGTATTATTCCTTGTCTGGATGTCGATAAAGGCCGCGTGGTTAAAGGCGTGAACTTTGTTGGTATCCGCGATGCCGGTGACCCGGTGGAAATCGCCAAGCGTTATAACGACCAGGGCGCCGACGAAATTACCTTCCTCGATATTACCGCCAGTCACGAAGGTCGTGACACCACGGTGCATATGGTGGAAGCCATCGCCGAACAGGTATTTATCCCGCTGACCGTGGGTGGTGGTATCCGCGAGCTGGACGATATTCGCCGTATGCTGAATGCTGGCGCTGATAAGGTGTCGATCAATTCAGCGGCGGTATACAACCCTGAGTTTGTTAAAGCAGCATCGGATAAATTCGGTGCGCAGTGTATTGTCGTTGCGATTGACGCCAAGCAGGTCGGTGATAATCACTGGGAAATCTTTACCCACGGCGGCCGCAAGGCGACCGGTATTAATGCGGTAGAGTGGGCGGTAAAAATGGCGGAATTCGGCGCTGGTGAAATCCTGCTGACGTCTATGGACCGTGATGGTGTGAAATCGGGTTTCGACCTCGGTGTTACTCGTGCTATTGTTGATTCTGTTAATATACCGGTGATCGCCTCAGGTGGTGTGGGCAACCTCGACCATCTGGTAGATGGCGTGAAGATCGGACATGCCGATGCGGTGCTGGCCGCCAGTATTTTCCATTTTGGTGAATACACGGTGCAGCAAGCCAAGCAGTACATGGCTGCGGCAGGCATCGAAATGCGGCTTGATTAACATACTATCTGCAAAAACAGGCTAATAATGCTGGCTTTGCTGAGACGTGAAAAAGATCCGGAAAATGCCGGATCTTTTTATATCAGTTAATCTGTCAGATATAAGGAATGACAATGGGACTTAAGGAAAAAAAAGCGGCACGCGATTTTGAACAGGATCGTCTGGACTCATTAAAAGCTCAGATTTTCGAAGCCGCCAAATTCGAGTTCGAAATTGAAATCAAGTGGGACACCATTACCATTGATGGCTACTCACACCTGTATGAGCAAACCTGGCCTCTGATTTATTTTGAGCCGGTGATTATTGCACTTAAAGAATTATGCTCTGATGATTTTTGCCAGGAAGCTGTGCAGGCTGGCCTGAAAAAAATCGTTATTGAAAATGACGGCGACATTCACAACTCCAGTAAGTGCGCTTCATTCAGCGACGGTGTGTTAACGATTAACCACTCGCCGATCATTAATGCCGAGAATCAGGTTCAGGATCGCGCAAATACGATCAAAGAAGTGATTGAGAACGCTCTGTAAGTGACGATTCTCCGCAGATAAAAACAGGCCGCATATCCGCGGCCTGTTTTTTTATGGGCGCCGTACATTTAGGGTCTGTGATGACCGCCTGCTTATGTTGTCGCTCTGTATTTCTGTGACGAAGGTGTTCTGTGCAGGTTCTGTTCTGTATTTATGAGCTTCTGGACAGGGTGTGGCGGTATTAACAGGCATGTCGTAATTGTGTACTATCTCGCCACTTATATGGGCAGGGATGCATAATGAAATCGGGGAACAGGCGCGGGTATGCGGGCCGGATACTGCTCTGCTTATGCATGGGAATATCCGTCACCTCTGTGGCTGCAGAGTCTGATGCCTTTGAATTCGAACCCGATATCCCTCAGGTTTTAACCCCGGTTCGTCTGCAGCAGCCGCTGGCTGAAGTTCCCGCCGCTGTTACCGTTATTACCGCCGAACAGATTCGTCTCTGGGGCGCGGCCGATATCCCTTCTTTATTCCGCTTTGTTCCCGGACTCTTTGTCGCCCGTGAGCTGGACAGCAATCGCCAGAGCGTGGTGTATCACAGTGGCGGTGTATCACTGGCGCGGCGGCTGGAAGTGCTGGTGGATGGCCGCTCGGTTTATAAAGCCTCCTTTGCCAATGTCGACTGGGATCAGCTCGGCATTGCCCTGCAGGATATCGAACGCATTGAAATTACCCGCGGCCCGAGTGCTGCCAGTTACGGTATGAATGCCCTGCAGGGCGTTATTCACATTATTACCCGACACCCGGCTGACAGTGCGCGTCTGCGCCTTAATGGCAGCTTTGGCTCAGAGCAACGTCCGCAATTCTATGTCAGCATCAGCCAGCAGGGGGCACAGCAACAAAGCCGCCTCAGTCTGTTTGGCTGGCGGGAAGGTGAGCATGGTGGCTACCACGCCGATGCTGGCGATCAGGGTGGATTTCCCGATCTGCGTCAGGTGCGTGGGCTGAACTGGTCCGGAGCCTGGCAGGCGGATATGGATAACGAGCTGCGCTGGCAGGTTGGGCGCCAGCAATTGCAGCGTGATTATCTCGCCGACAGTCAATTTCAGACCGACTCACCGCAGCAGACGGCACAGTCAGATCTGGGCTGGCTGCGTTGGCGCAGTCAGCGTTCGGCCGATCATGAAGTTCAGCTGCAGGCCTATTGGCAGGCTGATAACAGTGAGGTGGATTACCACGCCTGTGCACCCTCCATGGCGTTTGATGCGCAGTTGAGTGAGTTGTATCAGCAGCATCCGCAGCTGGCCGAGAAACTCGGTTACGGCCTGCTGCCGCTGCAGAACCCGGCGCTCACCAGCAGCGAACGCAGTGCGATTACCCAGCTTTATCAGGGCCTCGCAGCCGGTGTGTTTGATGCCGCGCAATTGCAGCAGGGGCTGGGATTAACTGAGGCGCTGACGGCCGCTGAATACAGCTCAGCACAGCAGATAGTGCAGCGTGCTGTGGCGGCCAGTGCTCTGGATCAGATGTTGTGCGGACGTGGGGATCTGGATGTTTATGAGCAGCGCTTTGATATTGAGCTGCAGGATACCCGGCGCTGGAGCGAACAGTTACGTTCGGTGCAGGGCATAGGTTTGCGCCGCGATCAGGTGAACTCTGCAACCTATCTGCAGGGAGAAGTCCGCAACGACCAGTGGCTGGCTTTTGTCAGTGCGGAATACCGCCCGGCAACGCACTGGCTGCTGTCGGCCGGGGTGATGGCGCAATATCAGGCTGAGCAGGACATCCATTATTTACCGCGTCTGGCACTGAATTATCTGCCCGCCGCCGATCAGAGTATCCGCGTGCAATACTCACGCAGTCGCCGTACTCCGGATATTGCCGAACGTTATCTGAATGGCCGTGCGGTACTCACGGATGTAAGCAGTAATTATCTCAATCTGAATCAGGGTGGCTTGTTTATTAGTGCCAACGCCGATGACTGGCGCGATGGTTTGCGTGATGAGCGTATTCAGGCCTGGGAGCTGGGTTACTTTGTGCATTTACCGCAGGCGGCGTTGCAGCTGGATATCAAGGTTTTCCGCGAACAGCTGGATGATCTGATCGGCAGTAACGTGACCCTGAGCAGTGCCTCGCTTGTCAATGAAGGTCAGATGACCCTGAAGGGAATTGAATCGCAGCTGCAGTGGCAGCCGCTGGTTAATCACAATATCTGGTTTAGCGCATTGCGCCAGCAGCGTGACTGTAACCGCGCCGGTGAGCTGGCGTTGGGGGCAGAGAGCAGTGTGCGGCTGGTGTGGAGCCACAGCGGCGAACGGCAGGAACAAATGCTTGGTATCATCTGGGATGCGGGTAAACAGGATAACGATCCGGGCTATGCCGCACAGGGGCGCTACCGGCAGCAGCGTTTGCTGGCGCGCTGGAGCTGGCGCACCTGGCTTGGAGAGTGGTCGCTCAGCAGTGAGTATGATGCCTTGCCGGAACAGGTGCTGTATGAAACCACGCCACGCTGGCTGAATCGTGTTGGCTGGCAGATGAGCTGGTGATAGCAGGCAGCTTGAAACAGCAGATAAACAGCAGGCATAAAAAAACGGCAGCCAGAGCTGCCGTTTTTTATTGCCGCAATCACAGGGATTGCAGCGGGACCGATCAGTACAGTACGCGGGCGCGGATAGTGCCTTCGACGGTTTTGATCTTTTCCAGAGCCAGTTCAGAAGCGTCAGCTGCAACATCAATGACGACATAACCCACATCCTCAACCGTCTGCAGGTACTGACCTGAGATGTTGATACCGTTCTCGGCGAAAATGCTGTTGATCGCATTCATAACGCCAGGAACGTTTTTGTGGATGTGCAGGATACGGTGCACGTTTTTGTTGCTCGGCAAGGCCACTTCCGGGAAGTTAACAGAAGAGGTTGTGGTGCCGTTATCGCTGTACTGGGCCAGCTTCTCGCCCACTTCTTTACCGATGTTTTCCTGTGCTTCGAGGGTAGAACCACCCACGTGCGGAGTCAGGATCACGTTGTCGAATTCACGCAGCGGAGTGATGAACTCTTCACCGTTGGCGCGTGGCTCAACCGGGAATACGTCGATCGCAGCGCCCAGCAGTTTTTTGCTGCGGATGGCTTCGGCCAGAGCGTCGATATCAACCACGGTACCGCGGGAAGCGTTCAGCAGGATAGAACCCTGTTTCATCTGTGCGAACTGCTCAGGACCCATCATCCACTTGGTGGCGGCGGTTTCCGGTACGTGCAGGGAAACAACATCGGCCAGATTCAGCAGTTCGTTCAGCGAGCCAACCTGCTTGGCGTTGCCCAGTGGCAGCTTGGTAACCACGTCGTAGAAGTACACGTCCATGCCCATGCTCTCAGCCATTACAGACAGCTGAGTACCGATGGAACCGTAACCGATGATGCCCAGTTTCTTACCACGGATTTCGTAAGAGTTATCCGCAGACTTGTTCCAGCCGCCACGGTGACACTGGGCATTACGCTCAGGAATACCGCGCATCAGCATGATGATTTCGGCCAGAGACAGTTCAGCAACGGAACGGGTGTTGGAGTACGGCGCATTGAACACGGCAACACCACGCTTGGTGGCGGCTTTCAGGTCAACCTGGTTGGTACCGATACAGAAGCAGCCTACAGCGATCAGTTTTTCGGCGGCTTCGAAGATTTCATCGGTCAGCTGAGTGCGGGAGCGGATGCCGACAAAGTGTGCGTCTTTGATGCGGGCTTTCAGCTCGTCATCCGGCAGCGAGGTCTTCAGGTACTCGATGTTGGTGTAACCAGCGGCATTCAGGGTTTCGAGAGCAGACTGGTGCACGCCTTCCAACAAGAGAAATTTGATCTTGCTTTTATCGAGGGAGGTTTGAGCCATGATGGTACCTATATGCAGTATGTAGAACCGTTGCGGTGAATCCGGCCGGTGCTTGCACGGTACAGCACAGGTAACGACAGGCGCCGGACTCACTTCCGGAGCGAAAACCACTCCGAAAAATAAGGCGCGTATGCTAGCATACCCGGCCTGTTAACGTGAGCCTCAAACTCGCTTTTCATCGCGAAGAATACTCAATTTGAGGTGAATGACATTCATCTATGCGGAATCTCCCATGACTGCCCTGACTCAAGACGCCCTGATTGAACGGTTATCGGCCATTGTTGGTGCCGATAAGGTTCGTACCGATGCAGACTCTCTGGAAACCTTCGGTAAAGACTGGACCAAAATCTACGCGCCCAAGCCAACTGCGATCGTGTTCCCGAAAACCACCGAGCAGGTGCGCGATATCGTGCTGCTGGCCAACGAGCATCAGCTGGCACTGGTGCCATCCGGTGGCCGTACCGGTCTGAGTGCCGGCGCGGTGGCAGCCAATGGCGAAATCGTTGTGGCCTTTGATTATATGAATCAGATCAGCGACTTTAATGCCGTTGACCGTACCGTTAAATGCGGTGCCGGGGTGATTACCGAGCAGCTGCAGAATTATGCCGAAGAGCAGGGTCTGTTTTATCCGGTGGATTTCGCTTCTGCGGGCTCCAGTCAGATTGGCGGTAACATCAGCACCAATGCCGGCGGGATTAAAGTCATCCGCTGGGGTATGACCCGTGACTGGGTGGCTGGTCTGACGGTCGTAACCGGTCAGGGCGAGGTTCTGCGTCTGAATAAAGACCTGCTGAAAAACAACACCGGCTACGATATGCGTCAGCTGTTCATCGGCGGTGAAGGTACGCTTGGCTTTATTACCGAAGCCACTATGCGTCTGACCCGTACACCGAAAAACCTGACCGTACTGGTGCTGGCGATTCCTGAACTGGACGACGTGATGAAGGTGCTGAACCAGTTTCAGGGCAGCATGGATCTGACTGCGTTTGAGTTCTTCTCCGATAAAGCCATGCGCAAAGTACTGGCGCGCGGCGATGTGCCTGCGCCGTTCGACAGCAGTGCCGATTTTTATGCGCTGATCGAATTTGAAGCCGTCACCGATGCCGATATGGATCTTTCCATGAACCTGTTTGAGCAGTGTGTGGAAAACGGCTGGGTGGTTGATGGTGTGATCAGTCAGAGTGAAACCCAGGCGGCGAATCTGTGGCGTCTGCGTGAAGATATTTCCGAAACCATTTCCGAGTGGACACCTTACAAAAACGACATTTCCGTGGTTGTTTCCAAAGTGCCACCGTTCCTGAACGATATCGATGAAATCGTGACCCGTGAATATCCGGATTTCGAGATCATCTGGTTCGGCCACATTGGCGATGGCAACCTGCACCTGAACATTCTTAAGCCGGATGCTCTGGCGAAAGAAGAGTTCTTCGAACGCTGTGCCAAGGTATCTAAGTGGGTATTTGAAATCGTGCAGAAATACGACGGCTCGGTTTCTGCCGAGCACGGTGTTGGCATGACCAAAAAGCCGTATCTGGAATACACCCGTTCGGCGGCCGAGCTGGCTTATATGAAAGCAGTGAAAGCGGTATTCGATCCGAATAACGTGATGAACCCGGGTAAGCTGGTGGACCTGTAAGCAGCGCTTTGTCCGCAAGCAGCAAGCATAAAAAAGGCCGGTTAACCCGGCCTTTTTTATGCTTGCGCTGTCAGCGGCTGCGCTCTCGGAGCAGCTGTCTGATCAGAACAGCTGCTCCGGCACCAGCTCAGTTTCGCCGCTGCCGTTGGTTGGTGCAATTTTAACCGGCTGGCTTGGGACGTCTTCTTCTTTAAAGTATTCAAAGATCGCGTTGCTTTGCCCCGGTGTCGCCAGCAGGCCGGTTTCCGGGTCGATGCGCACGCTGACAATTCCTTCCGGTTGCTCGAATGGATGCTCAGGTACGCCGTTCAGGGCGCTACCCATATAATCAACCCAGATCGGTAGCGCGGTGTTGGAACCGAATGCCCAGCGGCCGAGGGTTTTCGGCTGGTCAAAACCAATCCATACGGTAGTCACCAGATCCGGGCTGAAGCCGGAGAACCAGGCGTCTTTCTGATCGTTGGTGGTACCGGTTTTACCAGCCAGATCATCACGGTTCAGTGCCAGTGCGCGCTTACCGGTACCGAGACGCACCACGTCTTTCAGCATGCTGATCATCAGGAAGTGGGTGCGCTCATCCATCACCCGCGGCGCCAGGGGAAGGGCTTCTTCCGGATTCAGTTGCTGCTGCAGCTGCTGTTCCAGTTCGCTGGCGCTCAGCTGTTCTTCAGCGGTGCCGGACTGTGGCTTTTCACATTCACGGCACACGGTGCGTGGGGTGGCGGTAAACAGGATATTGCCATTACTGTCTTCAATGCGGCTGATCAGATAAGGATCGACGGCATAACCGCCGTTCGCCAGCACGCAGTAACCGGTCGCCAGTTCCATTGGGGTAACGGCGGAAGCGCCGAGGGCCAGTGACAGGTCGGCGTTCAGCTTGCTGCGCGGAAAGCCGAAAGGCTCGATGTAGTTAACTGCTCTGCTTGGCCCCACCTGTTTCAGGATGCGGATAGAGACCAGGTTCTGCGATTTATACAGCGCCTGGCGCAGGCGGGTCGGGCCATAAAACTTGCCACTGTTATTCTGCGGGCGCCAGGTGTTTTCCAGGCTGGCATCTTCGAATACCACCGGTGCATCATTAATAATGCTGGCGGGGGTGAAACCGTTGGCCAGTGCGGCGCTGTAAATAAACGGCTTAAATGCCGAGCCCGGCTGGCGGTCGGCCTGAATTACGCGGTTGAACTTGTTGTTGCCCAGTGAGAAGCCGCCTACCAGTGCCTGAATCGCACCGTCATTCGGGCGCAGAGACACAATAGAGCCTTCGGCTTCCGGCACCTGGGCCAGAATCAGACCGTCCTGACCTTCTTCCACCCAGATGCGCTGGCCGGCGCTGAGCAGATCGGCGGGTTTCTCGGGTTCAGAACCAATGATGTTGACGTTGACGTAGGGCTTGGCCCAGAGCATGCCGCTGAATGGCAGCCAGCGTTCGCTGTTGTTCTGATAGATCCAGGCGCCGTCGTTTTCGACGCTGCGCACAATTGCCGGCGAGATCAGGCCCATATCATCCTGATCACGCAGGATGCTGTCCCATTGCTCAAGGGTTTCCGGCCAGTCGATATCGTAGGCTTTGTCCGCTTTGCTCAGCCAGGGCTCCAGTTCCGGATTTTCAGCAACATCCAGAGTATTTATCGGTGCCATGGGTTTCGGCAGGCGGTAACCGTGGTCGCGGTCGTATTTCAGCAAGCCGGTTTGCAGGGCTCTGTTGGCGGCCAGCTGACGATTGGTGTCGACGGTTGTGTAGACGTTGTAGCCCAGGGTGTAGGCTTCATCGCCATAACGTTCAACCATTTCGCGGCGTACCATCTCGGCGACGTAGGGAGCCACCACCTCAGAAGTCGCGCCATGGTAGCGGGCGGTAACCGGTGCGCGCGCAGCCTGATCAAATTCTTCTGCGCTGATCATTTCAAGGGTGCGCATACGTGCCAGCACGTAGTTGCGGCGATCGAGGGCGCGGCGCGGGTTGTTAACCGGGTTGGCCGCAGAGGGGGCCTGAGGCAGGCCGGCAATCATGGCCAGTTGCGCCAGATTAAGCTCTTTAATCGATTTGCCGTAGTAAACCTGAGCTGCGGCTTCGATACCGTAGGCGCGCTTGCCGAGATAAATTTTGTTGATGTAGAGCTCAAGGATGTCCTGCTTGCTCAGGCTCTGTTCAATTTTCAGCGCCAGCAGGATTTCGGTGAATTTACGCGCAAAGGTTTTTTCTGAGGACAGGTAGTAGTTTTTGGCGACCTGCATGGTGATGGTACTGCCGCCGGATTTCTTGCGGCCGGTACGGATCAGCTCAAAGGCGGCCCGCGCCAGGCCTTTGAGATCAATACCATGGTGCTCGAAGAAGCCATCATCCTCTGAAGCCAGCAGGGCATTGATAAACTGCGGCGGTATTTCAGCATAGGTCAGCGGGGTGCGGCGCTTCTCGCCAAATTCGCTGATCAGCTTGCCATCGGCGGAATAAACGCGCAGTGGGGTTTGCAGTTCGACGTCCTTGAGTTCCTCTGTATCCGGCAGTGTTGGCGCCAGATACAGATAGATTGCCATCATCAGCATGCCGGAGCCGGCAAAAATGGACATTACAAGCCAAAAAAACAATTGCAGGAGCGGGTGTGACTTAGTCATAAAAAAAGATTGTCATCGCCTCGGGAAGCCAGTGAATATGCGGGTTGCGGCATTATAAGGGTTTTTTGTTCTTTTAATAGGAATGTGCTTATAATGACTCCGACTATATAGGATCTGAGTGAGCTTGTGCGTGCAAGTTCGCGAATTTGATGGGGATTTTGTCGTGCTGGCTAACTTGTTTAATAAGAAGAACAAGGCAATTCTTGGGGTGGATATCAGTTCCACCTCAGTGAAAGTCCTTGAGTTGAGTCGCAATAACGATCGCTATCAGGTTGAAGCTTATGCCGCTGAACCCCTGCCAGCCAATGCCGTGGTGGAACAAAGCATCAGCAATGACGAAGCGGTTGGCGAGGCGATACGCCGTGCTCTGAGCCGCTCCCGTGCCAGCGCCAAGCGTGCTGCTATTGCTGTAGCCGGCTCTGCGGTCATCACCAAAACCGTACAGATGAACGGCAAACTGAAAGACGATGAAATGGACTTTCAGATCCGTGCAGAAGCTGACCAGTACATTCCTTATCCGCTGGAAGAAGTTGCGCTGGACTGGGAAATCCAGGGGCCGTCCGATTCTGGCAATGATATGGTGGACGTTCTGCTGGCGGCCTGTCGTTCTGAAACCGTTGAGCGCCGTAAAGATGCGGTTGAGTACGCCAACCTTGAAGCTGCGGTTGTGGATGTTGAAGCCTTCTGTACCGAACGCGCCTTCTCGTTATTGGCAGGTCAGCTGGATGGTGATGAGATTGAAACCGTCGCTATCCTGGATATCGGTGCCACGATGACCACGCTCAGCGTGCTGCATGAAGGCAAATCTATCTATACCCGTGAACAGTTATTCGGTGGCAAGCAGCTGAGCGAAGATATCATGCGTCGTTATGGCCTCAGCGAAGAGGAAGCCACGCGTGCCAAGCTGGAAGGCGGTCTGCCGGATGATTACGAAAGCGAAGTGCTTGAGCCTTTCCGCCGTGCTGTGGTGCAGCAGGTCAGCCGGTCGCTGCAGTTTTTCTACTCGTCCAGTCAGTTTAATGATGTGGATTACATTATTCTTGCTGGTGGTACATCTTCTATCCCTTATCTGTCTGATCAGGTGCAGGATGCGATGGGTATCGCCACTGTGATTGCCAATCCTTTTGTGAATATGACGCTGTCGCAGAAAGTTAACGCTAATCTGCTGAATGGCGACGCGCCTTCATTGATGATTGCGTGTGGGCTGGCGATGAGGAGCTTTGACTGATGGCTAATATTAACCTGTTGCCGTGGCGCCAGGCGCTGCGGAAAGAAAAGCAGAATGAATTTTATGGCGTGATCGCGCTGGTCGCTCTGTGTGCCGCAGCGATCATCTATCTGGTTAACGATTATTACCAGAGCAGCATTCAGTCTCAGAATCGCCGTAATGCATACATTACAAATGAAACCAGGGTTCTTGAAGAGAAGATATCTGAGATCCGCGAATTAAAAGATAAGCGCAAGCAGTTGATTGAGCGGATGGAGCTGATTCAGGCATTACAGGGTAACCGGCCGATTATCGTGCGGGTGTTCGACGAGGTGGCCCGTTCGATTCCGGAAGATCTTTACTTCGATTCTCTTAGTATTAAGGGAACCGCAGTCACCATTAAGGGGGTCGCTAAATCGAACAACCGGGTAGCCGCTTTAATGCGTAACTTCGATCAGTCCGAATGGTTTGCTGACCCTGCATTGATTCGTGTGCAGGCCAAATCCGAAGGGGTGAATGAGTTTGAAGTAACCATGAAGCGCGTTCAGCCAAAAGCGGAAGAGGAGTGACAGCATGGCTGACCTGAAAAAATTAGATTTAAAGGCCCTGACTGAAAAGCTTAACGAATTTCAAATCGATGATCTGAATAACATCGACTGGGAAAACATGGGTTCATGGCCCTTTCCCGGCAAGGTTGTGTTCTGTGTACTGATATTTATCGCGGTACTGGTGGGCGGTTACTTTGGCTTTGTTGAAGAGAAACTTGAGCGTCTGGATCGTGAAGCCAAGAAAGAAATAACACTGAAAAAAGATTTTGAAGGTAAGGCCTTCAGTGTTGCCAATCTGGACGCCTATAAAGCGCAAATGATTGAAATGGAAGAAAGCTTCGGCTCGCTGCTTAAACAGCTGCCACGGGATACTGAGGTTCCGGGCCTGATTGATGACATCAGCTCTGCAGCACTGGGTGCTGGCCTGAAACTGAATGCGATAGATCCGCAGAAAATGACCCAAACGGAGTTTTATAACGAACTGCCAATCAACATTGAGGTTGTCGGTGGTTATCACGAAATGGGTGCATTTGTTTCATCAGTGGCGTCTCTGCCACGTATTGTGACCCTGCATGATTTCTCGATCGAAAAATCAGGTAAGGATGGCGATCTGAAAATGAAGATTCTGGCCAAAACTTATCAGTACAGCAGTGATGAGGGGAAGTAATATGAGCAAGCTGATGCTACTCCTCACCATTATGGTTTCTGTATTTCTTGCCGGCTGTTCCGGTTCTTCAGATACCGCCGACCTGAAACGTTTTGTTGATGACACATTAAACAAACCGCGCGGGCGCATTGAGCCTATCCCGGTGTTTAAGCCCTACGAGTTTTTCAGCTATAGTGCCGCCGGCCTGCGTTCGCCTTTTGAGTTGCCTGTGGTTGCTGATGCTGAGATTAATCTGCAGCCGGCGAGTGATATCAGACCTGATTTGGAGCGACCTAAAGAGCACCTTGAGCAGTATACTCTGGGTGCGCTGACCATGGTCGGTACCCTGGCCCGGGATGATGGTGTTCTCTGGGCTTTGGTTAAAGATGGCGATGACAGTGTTGTACGGGTAAAAGAAGGCAACTATATGGGCCAGAATCATGGCCGTATCCTGTCGATCTCTGAATACAGAATAAATTTAATTGAAATTGTACCTAATGGTATCGGTGGCTGGATTGAGCGGCCGCGTACTTTGGCTCTGGAAGGACTGGGTGGAGAGTAATTTTATGAACATGGTGAAAGGCTTTCACACAATGATAAAGGCACTACCGGTCCTGCTGCTGGCTTTGATGGCTTCTGCGGTTTCGGCGGCAACGCTGAACGATCTGAAGTTTTCTTCATTACCCGGAGACGTGACTGAAATCCGCATGGTTTTCGATGGTACGCCGCCGCAGGTCAGTGGCTATACCATTGAGCAGCCAGCGCGTATCGCTCTGGACTTGCCGGGTGTTGTCAGTACGCTGAAAACAAAGCGCCATCAGATCGGTTCCGGCAACGCCCGCAGCGCCACTCTGGTGTCGACCAAAGACCGCTCACGTCTGGTTGTTAACCTCACCCGTCTGGTGGGTTACAGCACCAAGGTTGATGGCAATACCCTGTTACTGCGTATCGGTCAGACAGAAGGCGAGAAAGTATTTGTCGCGGATAACAGCACCGATCAGGCAGGCATGCTGAGCAGCGATATCAAAGTGGTTAACGTTGATTTCCGTCGTGGCGAGCTGGGTGAAGGTCAGGTTCAGGTGATGCTGAACGATCCCCGTGCTTCTGCCAATATCCGTCGCGAAGGCAATAAGATTATTGCCGATCTGAAAGGCGTTCGTTTACCGGAAGCTCTGAGCCGTCGTCTGGATGTAACCGATTTTGCAACACCGGTACGCTTTGTCGACACCAAGCGTGAAGATAACTCTACCCGTATCGTGATTGAGCCAACCTCGGACGATTTCGAGTATCTGGCTTATCAGACCGACAAGTTGCTGTCGATCAACGTTTCTGTATTACCGGAAGAACAGAAAGAAGAACGCAAGAAACAGTTCCCGTTCACCGGCGAGAAGCTCTCTCTTAACTTCCAGAATATTGAAGTACGTGCGGTTCTGCAGCTGATCGCCGATTTTACCGGCCTCAACCTTGTGGCATCCGATACCGTTCAGGGCAGCATTACCCTGCGCCTGCAGAACGTGCCATGGGATCAGGCGCTGGATCTGGTACTGAAAACCAAAGGTCTGGGTAAACGCCAGATGGGCTCTGTACTGCTGATTGCGCCGGCGGAAGAAATTGCAGCACGTGAAAAAATCGAGCTGGAAGCGGTTAAACAGGTAGAAGAACTGGCTCCGCTGGTCACCGAATACATGCAGCTGAAATATGCCAAAGCCAGCGAGCTGGCCAAGCTGCTGACGTCCGAGCAGGGCTTGTTATCTGAGCGTGGTTCGGCGGTTGTCGATGAGCGCACCAATACCCTGCTGATGAAAGATACCGCCGGTAATCTGGAAAAAGTACGTGAAGCCCTGAATATGCTCGATGTGCCAGTGCGTCAGGTGCTGATTGAGGCCCGTATCGTCGTTGCCACTACCAGTGTTGGCGAAGAAATGGGTGTTAAGTGGGGTGGTGCCGGCTATAAAAATAACGGTAATAACTGGACGACGGTTGGCGGCAGTCAGACCACTATTGCGGAAGGTAATCAGGTTCTGCTTGACCGCTTTAATGGTGACGAGCCGGAAGCCATTAACCTGACTTCAGCAAACATTGTTGATTTCGGTGTGACCAACGCCGCGGCGACCACCTTTGCTGTGGGCTATCAGACCGCAGATTACCTGCTGGATCTGGAACTGGCGGCGATTGAAACCGATGGCCGTGCAGAAATCGTGTCGCAGCCACGGGTTATTACTGCTGATGGCCAGACGGCTTCTATCGAATCCGGTACTGAAATTCCATATCAGCAGGCCAGCTCCAGCGGTGCTACCAACGTGTCGTTCAAGTCTGCGGTACTGCGTCTGGAAGTAACACCGCAGATTACCCCGGATGACCGCATTATCATGGATCTGGTAATCAACCAGGATTCCGTGGGCGAACTGACTCCGGCAGGACCAAGCATCAACACTAACGCCGTGGAAACTCAGGTTCTGGTCGACAATGGCGAAACGGTGGTGCTGGGTGGTATCTTCCGCTCGGAAGAAGTAACGGCAATCAGTAAAACTCCGTTCTTTGGCGACCTGCCATTAATCGGCGCGCTGTTCCGCTATAACAGCCACTCCGAAGATAAGAGCGAGCTGCTGGTATTTATCACTCCGCGTCTGGTTAAGGATTCGCTCAGCAATCGTTAATCTATGAAGCGATCACAATCTGTCTTTCTAATAGGGCCAATGGGTGCGGGAAAAAGCACCATTGGCCGTTTGCTTTCCGCCGAACTCAAACTCGAATTCTTTGATTCTGATAAGGTCATAGAAGAGCGCTGCGGCGCCAATATTCCCTGGATATTTGATATGGAAGGGGAGAGTGGTTTTCGTGAGCGTGAAGAGCAGGCCATTGATGAACTGACCCAGATGGGGTCAATCGTACTGGCCACCGGTGGTGGTGTGGTTATGCGCGAAGCAAACCGCCGTCATCTGAGTGCACGCGGCACGGTTGTCTATCTGTGCACTTCGGTTGAGCAACAACTGGCGCGGACGGCAAAGGATAAAAACCGTCCGTTGCTGCAGGCTGAAAACCCGGAACGTATTCTGCGCGATCTGTTCAGTGTCCGTGATCCCTTGTACCGGGAAATTGCTGACATCATTATTGAAACCGACCAGCGCAACCCGCGCTGGGTGGTGCAGGAACTTAAAAGGCTTATAAAAGGCTGACACACATGAATACCCTGACTGTCGATCTGGGCGACCGCAGCTACCCGATTTTTATCGGAGCCGGGCTGCTTGGCGATTCTGCGTTATACACCCCCTATATTAAAGGCCGCCAGGTTCTTATCGTCACCAATGAAACCGTTGCGCCTTTGTACCTGCAGCAGGTAAAAGCGGCATTAACGGACTATCAGGTCGATGAGGTTATCCTGCCGGATGGCGAGGCCTACAAAGACCTCAGCACGCTGAATCTTATTTATGACGCCCTGCTGCAGAAACAGCATAACCGTACAACGACCCTGCTGGCCCTTGGTGGCGGCGTTGTTGGTGATATGTGTGGTTATGCGGCTGCTTCTTATCAGCGTGGGGTGAACTTTATTCAGGTACCGACCACGCTGTTATCTCAGGTGGATTCCTCGGTCGGCGGCAAGACCGGTGTGAATCATCCGCTGGGTAAAAACATGATTGGCGCTTTTCATCAGCCGCAGTGCGTGATCGCCGATACCACTACCCTGAACACCCTGCCCGAGCGTGAGCTGTCAGCCGGTCTGGCGGAGGTAATCAAGTACGGTCTTATCTGTGACTCCGCGTTTTATCAGTGGATAAAAGACAATATTCAGGCGCTGATGGCGCGTGAGCCGCAGGCTCTGGCGTATGCGATTGAACGATCCTGTCAGGATAAGGCCGAAGTGGTGGCGCAGGATGAGACTGAATCCGGTATCCGCGCCATTCTGAATCTGGGTCATACCTTTGGTCATGCGATTGAAGCCCATCAGGGCTATGGTCAGTGGCTGCATGGTGAGGCTGTTGGTGCCGGTATGCTGATGGCGGCCGATCTTGGCTGGCGCATGGGGCATATCAGTGCTGCTGAATTGCGTGAACTGCGCTCATTACTGCAGGCAGCGCAGTTGCCAGTGGTCGGTCCGGCCAATATGTCAGAGGATGATTATCTGTCGCGCATGCAGGTGGATAAAAAAGTACTGGATGGCCGTATCCGTCTGGTGCTGTTGCAGCGTATCGGTGAGGCTTATATGACCTCGGATGTACCGAAAGACCTATTGACGCAAACCCTGCTGGCAGGGGATAAACTCGGTACGGCTTAACTCAAGGCCCTGAAGGAGGCATTATGGAAACCGATTTTAATCTGGATCTGGACGCGCACCGCAACAGCAGCACAGAAGATCCGGTAAGCGGCTACCATCTGCCTTTGCCACGGCTGCTGTCTGAGCAGCTCAAGCATCTTGAGCTGCTCGCCCATCTGGCGTCTTACAGCGAACTGTTGGTTGCCGTCACCGGCCCTGAAGGCAGTGGCAAAACGGTTCTGGCCCAGGCTTTAGCCGCGCAGCGTGAGGAGCCGGAAGAAAGCCTGTTTATTACCGCAGACCTGATGTTAGGTATGCCGGCTATCCTCAACCAGATCGCCCGCTACTGGGATATGCCGCAGCTGGCCGATGATATTATTCATGCCCGCGAAGCCATTAAAGACGTTGCCTTGCTGCGTTATAAAGATGGTATCAGCCTGCTGGTGATTATTGATCAGGCCGACCAGCTCGATGCCGATACGCTGAATGAAATTGCGCACTTTGCTCTGCTGGCTCCTCAGGCTATTTCCTTTGCCCTGTTTGGTCAGCCGGGTTTTGAGCTGGCATTCCGCGAAAGCCCGGCGCAGGCGCCTGTGCATGTTCTGCATCTTGAGCCTCTGTCACTCGACGATTCCGCCGCGCTGATCCAGCAGGTGTTCAGTCCGGGGCAGCCGCTGGCGCTGAGTCAGGATGAGTTATTGTTTATCTGGCAGCAATCGGGTGGCTGGCCACAGGCTTTATTGCATCAGGCTGAAGATTATTTACTGTCGCCCGGTATGGCTGAAGCGGTACCGGCTGCCAAAGCCGCGGCTCAGGCCAACCGCTTTCCTCTGCTGCATATGCTGGCAATTGCCGGCGTGGCAGCAGCACTGATCGTTTCCTTTCTGTACCGCGATGCCGATAAGCCGGCAACGCTTGCGCCGGATAATTCACTGGCGGTGACGGATGCGTTGCCCGACAGTGAGCCATCACCTTTTATCAGTACCCCGGACAACGGCAATGAGCCTGTTGCAGCTGAAAGTATTGAAACGACAGAAATTACCCCGCCGGTCGTAAAAACCGACAGTCCGGCCACAGAGCCCGATTACAACTACGCCGCAGCAGAAAGCTCTGGCGGAAGCTCAGAAACGCCGTCCGAAACAGTAGCCCCTGCGCCGGTTCAGGCGCCGGCCGCAGAGACTGCCGCTATCACCACGCCGTTGGCCAGTCAGCCGGCCAGCACACCTGCTGCAGCTGAAGTGGCTGCGCCTGCCATTACCAAACCACAGCGCAGCGCCGATGAGCGCGCCCTGCTGGCAGCGAGTGGCGGTTTTGTTGTACAGCTGTTTGGTAGTTATCAGGCAGATAATGCCAAAGGTTTCCGTCAGCAGTGGCAGGCTCAGATTGCCGGTTCGCTGTATCAGTATCGCACCGAGCATAATGACCGCCCGTGGTTTGTTGTGGTTGCCGGTGTGTATGGCAGTCGTGCCGAAGCCAAAGCCGCGGTGAACGCCTTGCCGCGGGAACTGCGTACGCAGTCTCCCTGGATTCGTGAAGTTTCTGCGGTACAGAATGTACTGCGCTGAGAAGACTTTTCCGGCCGCAATTTGACCCCTCAGGCAGCCTTCTGTTGCTGCCTTACAACAATACGCAAAAACGCTCATATTTGTGACAGGGCCTTCAGATGTGTAGAATGAGCGTCCTTTTGTCTCGATGCTGCTTAAATTTTGAGCATTGGGCTGCTGTAAGCCCTTGATTTTTCAATTGTTTTTACTAATGAGAGCTGTTCTATGAGAACTGGTCTGTATACTCCAGGCGACTTTAAGGACAACTGTGGATTCGGTTTGTTAGCCCATCTGGAAGGGCAGCCGAGTCACAAGCTGTTAACGACAGCAATCGAATCCTTAACCTGTATGACACACCGTGGCGGTATTGCTGCGGATGGCAAAACCGGTGATGGATGCGGTCTGTTGATCCAAAAGCCGGATTCTTTCCTGCGTGCGGTCTCTGCACAGGCGGGTATTGAATTACCGGCACAGTACGCTGTTGGTATGCTGTTTATGGATCTTGATGATGCCATCTTCAGCAAGCAGAAAACCGCCGTTGAGCAAGCTCTCAGCAGTCAGGGTCTGTCTGTTTTGGGCTGGCGCACCGTGCCAACCAATAATGACTGCCTGGGACCGATGGCGATCGACTGCCTGCCGCGTTTTGAGCAGGTATTTATTGCTGCCGACTCTGAGCTGGACGAAACCGCCTTTGCCGTGAAGCTGTTCTACGCGCGCCGTTACGCCGAGAAAGCACTGAGCGAATACCCGGATTTCTATATTGCCAGCCTGTCTGACCGGGTGCTGTCCTATAAAGGTCTGACCATGCCGGTCGACCTGCCGAACTTCTTCCTGGATCTCGGTGACGAGCGTATGGAAACCGCGATCTGCGTATTCCATCAGCGTTTCTCCACCAACACCATGCCACGCTGGCAGCTGGCGCAGCCATTCCGCATGCTGGCGCACAATGGTGAGATCAACACCATTCAGGGTAACCGTAACTGGGCCAATGCCCGTACGCCGAAATACAACAGCGAGTTGTTGCCGGGCCTGAGCGATCTGGCGCCACTGGTAAACACCACAGGCTCCGACTCCTCTTCCATGGATAACATGCTGGAACTGTTGGTTACCGGTGGTATGAACCTGTTCCGCGCTATCCGCATGATGATCCCGCCAGCCTGGCAGAACGTAGAGACCATGGACGCCGATCTGCGCGCCTTCTACGAATACAACTCCATGCATATGGAAGCCTGGGATGGTCCGGCGGGTCTGGTTATTACTGATGGCCGTTATGCCGTTTGTGGCCTTGACCGTAACGGTCTGCGTCCATCGCGCTGGGTTATCACCAAAGACAACTTCATCACCGTTGCGTCTGAAGTCGGTGTGTACGGCTACAAGCCGGAAGACGTCGTTGCCAAAGGCCGTGTTGGCCCGGGTGAAATCCTTGCGATTGATACCAAAGAAGGCAAGCTGCTGAATGCCTCAGACATCGACAACGCACTGAAGTCAGAGTTCCCATACAAAAAATGGCTGAAAGAAAATGCCATCCGTATGGAAAGTCAGCTGCTGCTGCAAAAAGTCGATGACGCTGAAGCCTTAACCGGTGACCAGCTCAATACTCATCAGAAACTGCAACTGATCACCAACGAAGAGCGTGATCAGGTGTTGCGTCCGATGGGCGAAGAGGGTCAGGAAGCGACTGGCTCTATGGGTGATGACACGCCGATGGCCGTGCTGTCTCAGCGCGTACGCCATATGGCCGATTACTTCCGTCAGCAGTTCGCGCAGGTGACCAACCCGCCGATCGATCCGCTGCGTGAAGCCATCGTGATGTCGCTGGAAACCTGTATCGGTGCCGAGAAAAACGTATTCGAAACCGGTGCTGACCATGCTAACCGCATCATCCTGACGTCTCCGGTACTGTCACCGCTGAAATTCCACGGTCTGAAAACCACCGGTCTGGATGCCTTTGCGCATACCACGCTGTCGCTGGCATTCGACCCGGCAGTTGGTCTGCAGCAGGCGGTGATCAATCTGGCTGATCAGGCTGAGCAGGCGATGCGTGATGGCACCGTTATTATCATCCTGTCCGACCGTGAAGTGGCCGAAAACCAGTGGGTTATCCCGGCTGTGATGGCCACCGGCGCGGTTCATCACCGTCTGGTGAACAAAGGCCTGCGTACCAACGGTAATATCGTGGTTGAAACCGGTTCTGCCCGCGATGCACATCAGTTTGCTGTGCTGCTGGGCTTCGGTGCGACTGCCGTTTACCCATGGCTGGCTTACGACGTACTGACCGATCTGCACCGCACCAACGAATTGCTGGGCGATCCGCTGAAATCTCAGCAGAACTTCCGCAAAGCCATCCGTAAGGGCCTGCTGAAAGTGATGTCCAAAATGGGCATCTCAACCGTGGCTTCCTACCGTGGTTCGCAGCTGTTTGAGGCTGTGGGTCTGAGCAGAGAAGTTGTGGATCTGTGCTTCTGTGGTGTTACCAGCCGTATTCAGGGTGCGACCTTTGCCGATTTCGAAGAAGATCTTGAGCTGATTCGTAAGAACGCCTGGAAAACCCGTAAGAAAATCGACCAGGGCGGTCTGATCAAATACGTGCACGGTGGTGAATATCACGCCTATAACCCGGATGTTGTGAAAAACATTCAGGAAGCCGTACAGACCAACAGTCAGGCCGCTTACGACCGCTTCGCCGACCTGGTGAACAAGCGTCCGGTGGCGACTATCCGTGACCTGCTGAGCCTGCGTAAAGACATCACGCCAATCGATATCAGCGAAGTAGAGCCGGCTGAAAAGCTGTTCCCGCGCTTTGATACCGCTGCGATGTCTCTGGGTGCATTGTCACCTGAAGCGCACGAAGCACTGGCTGAAGCCATGAACGAACTGGGTGGCCGTTCCAACTCCGGTGAGGGCGGTGAAGATCCGGCCCGTTACGGCACCAACAAAAATTCCAAGATCAAGCAGATTGCTTCCGGTCGTTTTGGTGTAACCCCGGCTTATCTGGCCAGCGCTGATGTGCTGCAGATTAAAGTCGCTCAGGGTGCCAAGCCGGGTGAAGGTGGTCAGCTGCCGGGTGGTAAGGTTAATGACCTGATCGCGACCCTGCGTTACTCCGTACCTGGTGTAACCCTGATTTCGCCGCCACCGCACCACGACATCTACTCGATTGAAGATCTTGCTCAGCTGATCTTCGATCTGAAGCAGGTGAATCCGAATGCTCTGGTATCGGTGAAACTGGTATCTGAGCCGGGTGTGGGCACGATCGCGGCCGGTGTTGCCAAGGCGTATGCCGACCTGATTACTATCTCCGGTTATGACGGCGGTACTGCGGCTTCGCCGATCACCTCGATTAAATATGCCGGTTCGCCATGGGAGCTGGGTCTGTCCGAAGCTCATCAGGCGCTGCGTGCCAACGACTTGCGTGGCAAGGTCCGTGTACAGACCGATGGTGGTCTGAAGTCTGGTCTGGATGTGGTAAAAGCAGCCATTCTGGGTGCGGAATCCTTCGGCTTCGGTACTCTGCCAATGGTGGCGGTGGGTTGTAAATACCTGCGAATCTGTCACCTGAACAACTGTGCGACCGGTGTTGCTACCCAGAACGATGGTCTGCGTGACGCGCACTACATCGGTACCGCGGAAATGGTGAAAAACTACTTCCGCTTCCTCGCTGAAGAAGTACGCGGCTGGATGGCTCAGCTGGGTGTGCGCAGCATGGAAGAGCTGGTTGGCCGTACCGACCTGCTGGATATGCTGGAAGGCCTGACCAGCAAGCAGCGTAATCTGGATCTGATGCCGTTACTGGCTAACGACCATATTCCTGCCGACAAGCCGCATACCGTTAAGGTAGAACGCAATGCACCGTACGATGAAGGCCTGCTGGCTGAGCGCATGGTGCAGGATGTTCTGCCGGCGATTGAGAATAAAACCGGTGGCGAATTCAGCTTCCGCATCACCAACTGTGACCGCTCGATTGGTGCGCGTCTGTCCGGTGAAATTGCCAAGCGTTATGGCAACCAGGGTATGGCTGACAAGCCGGTACGCATGAACCTGACCGGTGTTGCCGGCCAGTCATTCGGTGTATGGAACGCCGGTGGTCTGGAAATGGTGCTGGAAGGTGATGCCAACGACTACGTGGGTAAAGGTATGACCGGCGGTAAGCTGGTGATCTTCCCGCCAAAAGGTTCGGCCTTTAAGACCAATGACACCTCCATCGTTGGTAACACCTGTCTGTATGGTGCGACTGGCGGTAAGTTGCTGGCAGCCGGCCGTGCCGGTGAGCGTTTCGGTGTGCGTAACTCCGGTGCTCATGCCGTTGTTGAAGGTGCAGGCGATCACTGCTGTGAATATATGACCGGCGGTATGGTGTGTGTGCTGGGTGCAACCGGCTACAACTTCGGTGCAGGTATGACCGGTGGTTTCGCTTATGTACTCGACCTCGATAACAGCTTTGTCGACAAGTACAACCACGAGCTGGTGGATATCCACCGTATCTCCAACGAACTGACCGAAGCACACCGCAATCATCTGCGTGGTGTGCTGCGTGAATTCGTCGGCGAGACCGGCAGTGCCTGGGGTCAGACCATTCTGGATGACTTCGATGGCTTCATCGGCAAATTCTGGCTGGTGAAACCAAAAGCGGCCGACTTACAACAATTGCTGAATAACACCCGTGCTCGTCCTGAGTAATCGGTACAGGACGAGAGAGAGAGGTTCGAGATGGCGCAACGTCTGAACAATAATTTCCAGTTTGTCGAAGTGGGTCGTCAGGACCCGGCAAAAAAATCCATCGATCTGCGCAAAGCGCAGTTCGTGGAGATTTATGAGCCTTTCAAGCAGGAACAGGTTAATGACCAGGCACACCGCTGCCTGGCGTGTGGCAACCCATACTGTGAATGGAAATGCCCGGTCCACAACTACATCCCTAACTGGCTGAAGCTGGCCAGCGAAGGCAATATTCTGGAAGCGGTAGAGCTGAGCCATCAGACCAATACCCTGCCGGAAGTCTGTGGCCGTGTATGTCCGCAGGATCGTCTGTGTGAAGGGGCCTGTACCCTGAACGACGGCTTTGGCGCAGTGACCATTGGTAATGTTGAGAAATACATTACCGATACGGCTTTCGCCATGGGCTGGAAACCGGATATGTCGAAAGTGGTACCAACCGGTAAGCGCGTTGCCATCATTGGTGCCGGCCCTGCGGGTCTGGGTGCGGCGGATGTGCTGGTGCGTAACGGTGTTACCCCGGTGGTATTCGACAAGTACCCGGAAATCGGTGGTCTGCTGACCTTCGGTATCCCTGAATTCAAGCTGGAAAAGAGCGTGATGGTTAACCGTCGCAAAGTCTTCGAAGGCATGGGTGTGGAATTCCGTCTGAACACTGAAGTGGGCAAAGACGTGGACTTCCAGAGCATCATCGACGAGTTCGATGCGGTGTTCCTGGGTATGGGTACCTACAACTACATGAAGGGCGGTTTCCCGGGTGAAGATCTGCCGGGCGTGCATGACGCGCTGGATTTCCTCATCTCCAACGTCAACCGTAACCTCGGCTTTGAGAAAGACGCTGCGGATTTTGTCAGCGTTAAAGGCAAAAAAGTTGTGGTTCTCGGTGGTGGTGATACGGCGATGGACTGTAACCGTACCTCCATCCGTCAGGGCGCAGCCAAAGTGACCTGTGCTTACCGTCGTGATGAAGACAACATGCCGGGTTCCAAGCGCGAAGTGGTTAATGCCCGTGAAGAAGGCGTGAACTTCCTGTTCAACCGTCAGCCGGTTGCCATTGTTGGCGATGGCAAAGTGGAAGGCGTAAAAGTCGTGACCACGCAAATGGGTGAGCCGGATGAAAACGGCCGTCGCCGTCCGGAAGTGGTGGAAGGTTCTGAAGAGATCCTGCCAGCAGACGCGGTACTGGTGGCTTTCGGCTTCCGTCCAAGCCCGGCGCCATGGTTTAAGGATTTCGGTATCGAACTGAACAGCTGGGATGGTGTGGTTGCACCGGAAGAGCAGGAGTTCAAGTTCCAGACCTCTAATCCGAAGGTGTTTGCCGGTGGCGATATGGTGCGTGGCTCTGACCTGGTAGTTACTGCCATCTGGGAAGGCCGTAACGCTGCTGAAGGTATTCTCGACTACCTCGACGTATAAGCCATTTTCTGCCTGTATCGGGCAGAATGTGACAAACGGCATAAAACGCGGCTTACCCGGTGGGTAGCCGCGTTTTTGTTTATGGCCTCCTTAACCGCTGCAATGCTATCCTAGCCGGCAATAAGAACACGGTCGGGACAATTTAAAATGGAGCGCGCGCGCATGTTTAAGCCCCTTGCATTGATCACTCCTCTGCTGACGTTACTGCTGACTGCCTGTGGTGGTGGTGGCGGCTCTGTTGTGGCTGGTAACGGAGGCGGCGATAACGGTTCAGGCGGTGATAATGGCTCTGGTGCAACCAGCTCACTGACCTACTTTCCGCTGCAGGTGTACATGCAGGGGGCAGGCTATGTTGAGGGCGCTTTCTTCAGTGGTATCGGTTTCGAGCCTCTGATTCAGGGTTATATGATCGCTCCGGTTGACAGCAAAACCCTGCAGCCGGTGTCTGACCCGCAGGTCAGTGAATACAGCTTCACCATGAATGATGAAAGCATCGAGCCGCTGGAGCAGGGGCTGATTATGCAGCCGGTGATTGGTATGCCGGTGAGCATGAATACTGCGATTCTGATCGATACCAGTGGCAGCACTCAGGCGGTGGATAAAGCCGCGTTAATCGCCGAGGTTAAAGCCTATATTCAGCAGGCTCAGGCATCTTCAAATCCGACCATTGCCAATCAGCGTTTTACCCTCTGGAGTTTTGACGGCGCTGTCACGGCCGTGCAGGGCGTATTTACTTCCGATGCGACCACGCTGAATACCGCACTGGATAACCTGTTGAGTAACTGGAGTGGTAAGCCGGGAACAGCCTTGTATCAGGCGATTGTTAGGGCGGTGGGAACCTTTAATGGCACGACCCCGGCCACGGGTAGTGATGAAGATTTTGCCAATGACGGGGATAATGACCTGTTCGATGCCTATACCTTTGATGCCGGCCCCAGCGTGATCACCGGCCTGAATCTCAGCAGTGTGATTCTTTTTACCCCGGGCGGTAATACCCCGGGTGAGTTTGATGCGGAAAGTGCGCAGACGGCGCTGAACTGGCAGTCTTTCCTGGTCTATGACGAGGAAGCCAGCGCTGAAGACACAACGGATGACGAAACGGCGGGGGATGCTCCGGCGGATGATGCCGATGGCGGTGCCGCCGCTCCGGATGGTATGGCTTTGCTGGGCAAACCGCTGATTTATGTTGCAATCAATGGTACGGATTCTAAGGTCAATGCGATGGCGGCCAATACCATTGCCGCCAGCCTGACGAATTTCGATGGCGTTGCTGAAAAGATTCTTGAAGCGCAGCAAACCGCAATTACCGTGCGTACCCGCCCGGATAATCAGTATCTGATCCGCTATGCGATCCTGCCGCGCAACGGTAAATACACCACAGTATTTTCCAGCAATACCGCCAATTTTAACTACTCATTGACCGGTGAGGTGGATTTAACTCCGGGTTCAGCCGAGCCGGAAATCAGCCCGGTAGTGGAAATTACCGGTCCGGCGAATGGTTATCTGGTTGGCAATACCGTCAGTGTTGCGAATGTAACCAAACTCTACCCGGCGACCCGCTGGACAACCATTCCGTTTACCGCTGCCAACTACAGCTGGACGGTGGGTGGTGCAGCGCGTACTGCGGCAGCGGATGGCTCTATCACCATTAGTGCCGCCGATGCCGGGCTGAATGTTGTGCTGACCAATAACAGTCTGTCTTCCGGTACAACAACGGCCACGGTTGCAGTGACTAACTGAAGCGGAAAGGCTGATAAAAACCCGGCTCAGGCCGGGTTTTTTGTGTCTGTTGTTTTTAGGCAGGCGTTGTTCTGCTCTTTGCTGCGCAAAGTCAAAAATCGCGTTAGCGATTTTTTGGTATGATAGCGCGCAAATTCTCTGGTGCTGATTTAGGTATTCCATGTCTGAACTGAAAAACGATCGTTTTCTTAAGGCTTTGCTCCGTCAACCGGTTGACCGCACTCCGGTGTGGATGATGCGTCAGGCCGGGCGTTACCTGCCGGAATACCGCGCCAGCCGTGCTCAGGCCGGTGACTTTATGTCGCTGTGTAAGAACCCTGAGCTGGCCTGTGAAGTCACCATTCAGCCGCTGGATCGTTTTCCGCTGGATGCGGCGATCCTGTTCTCTGACATCCTGACCATCCCCGATGCGATGGGACTGGGTCTGTACTTTGAGACCGGCGAAGGCCCGCGTTTCAATAAAATCATCCGCACCGAAGCCGATGTGCAGAGCCTGAATGTGGTGAATACTGCCGCCGATCTGGATTACGTGCTGAAAGCGGTTTCCACCATTCGCCGCGAACTGAATGGCCGCGTACCGCTGATTGGTTTCTCCGGCAGTCCATGGACGCTGGCGACCTATATGGTTGAAGGTGGTTCTTCCAAGGACTTCCGCCACGTGAAGGCGATGATGTACGACACGCCGGAAGTGATGCATCAGCTGCTGGATGTGCTGGCCAAGTCAGTGATCGACTATCTGAATGCGCAGATTAAAGCCGGTGCCCAGGCGGTACAGATTTTTGATACCTGGGGCGGCAGCCTGAGTGATGTCGCTTACCGTGAATTCTCGCTGAAGTATATGCAGCAGATTGTTTCCGGGCTGATCCGTGAGCACGATGGTCAGAAAATTCCGGTGATTCTGTTCACCAAAGGCGGCGGTCAGTGGCTGGAAGCCATGGCCGATACCGGCGCCGATGCGCTGGGTCTCGACTGGACAACGGATATCGGTAATGCCCGTGGCCGTGTGGGTAACCGGGTAGCGCTGCAGGGTAATATGGACCCGTCGGTATTGTACGCTTCGCCACAAACCATCCGTGCCGAGGTTAAACGTATCCTCGACAGCTACGGCACTGGCACCGGCCATGTGTTTAACCTCGGTCATGGCATTCATCAGTTTGTCGATCCTGAGCACGCCAAAGCCTTTGTTGAGGCGGTGGTTGAATTAAGTCCTGAATATCATCAGGGCTGATCAGAATCGCAGCGTGTCATGATTAAAGCCGAAGCTCCGCAGGGAGCTTCGGCTTTTTTATAACTGCATGATTTCTTTGCATTTATTCTGGTTCTTAGCGGCACAATGACTGACAATTCTTTGCACCGCAAAGTCGCCTTTTGTGTAGCACTGGCGCTGATCATGCTATCTTTTGGCGGTTCAGGTCATGGTGGATGACCGTCACCTTCAGGTATGAGGCTTTCATTTTTATGAATCTGCTCTGGATTCCGTTGCTGCCATTGCTGGGAACACTGGTGCCATTACTCAGCTATCGCTTTGGGCGTACGGCGACCGCCGCGCTGACCGCATTGTTGCCGGCACTATCTCTGATACTGGTTGTTCAGGCTATTCCGGCAGTGTTTGCCGGTGAGGCGTTAACCTGGCAGGCCAGCTGGATTCCGCAGGTTGGTCTTAATCTGGCCTTTCACCTCGATGGTCTGGCATTGCTGTTCAGCCTGCTGATTCTGGGAATTGGCCTGCTGGTGATTCTGTATGCCCGTTATTACCTGTCTGATAACGATCATATGGGGCGCTTTTATTCGTATCTGATTCTGTTTATGACCGCCATGCTCGGTGTGGTGCTGTCGAATAACCTGCTGCAGTTGTGGTTTTTCTGGGAGCTGACCAGTATCAGTTCCTTCCTGCTGATCAGTTTCTGGTCACATAAGACCGATGCCCGTAAGGGCGCCCGTATGGCACTGACCATTACCGGTGCCGGCGGCCTGGCTTTGCTGGGCGCACTGATTCTGATCGGTCAGACGGTGGGCAGCTACGAGTTGCGTACGGTGCTGGCCAGTGGTGATGTGCTGCGTGAGAGTGCGGTGTATCCGGTTATTATTGTGTTGTTTTTACTGGGTGCTTTTACCAAGTCGGCCCAGTTTCCGTTCCATTTCTGGCTGCCACATGCAATGGCTGCTCCGACTCCGGTTTCCGCCTATCTGCACTCGGCCACTATGGTGAAAGCCGGTGTGTTTTTGCTGGCGCGTTTTTATCCGGTACTGGCGGATACCGATCTGTGGTTTGTGATAGTCAGCATGGTGGGTCTGGCCACCTTGCTGCTGGGCGCATATACCGCGCTGTTTAAGCACGATTTAAAAGGGCTGCTGGCCTATTCCACCATCAGCCATCTGGGCCTGATTACGCTGCTGTTTGGTCTGGATACCGAACTGGCTGCCATCGCTGCGGTATTCCACATCATTAACCACGCGGTATTCAAAGCGTCATTATTTATGGCGGCGGGGATTATTGACCATGAGTCCGGCTCGCGTGATATGCGCCAGCTGAATGGTCTGTGGAAATATATGCCGTATACGGCAACGCTGGCGATGGTGGCGGCGGCATCGATGGCCGGGGTGCCGTTGCTGAATGGTTTCTTATCGAAAGAAATGCTGTTTGCCGAAACCCTGCATCAGTCGACCCTGGGATCGTTATCCTGGTTGATTCCATTGCTGGCTACTGTTGGTGGTGCGCTGGCCGTGGCTTACTCCCTGCGGTTTATTCACGACGTATTTTTTAATGGCGAGCCGATCAATCTGCCGCGTACGCCGCATGAGCCTCCGCGCTATATGCGGGTGCCGGTCGAAATTCTCGTTGTGCTCTGCCTGCTGGTGGGTGTGGTACCTAATTTCGCCGTGGGTGATTTATTAAATGCAGCAGCCAGTGCCGTACTGTACAAACCATTGCCGGATTTCAGTCTGGCGGTATGGCACGGATTTAATGGCCCGTTACTGATGAGTCTGCTGGCGGTGGCCGGTGGTGCGACGCTGTATTATAACCGTCGCCATTTGTTTGCCTTTCAGGGACAGTTTGCCGATCTTGATGCCAAAATTGAATTTGAAAAAGGCATTCAGTGGATCACGGCAAAGGCTGCGGTTGTGCATCACTGGCTGGATAATGCCTCGCTGCAGCGTTATGTATTTCTGCTGATTCTTTTTTCATTGATTGTCACCGGATGGCCATTACTGCAACTGGATCATGCTCAGGGCAGTCGTCCGCCACTGCCGGTTAACGGCATTGTTCTGGTGGCTGCCGGATTGCTTATTATCGGTACTCTGGCCACCGTGGTCTTCAGTCATCTGCGCTTGCTGGCGCTGATTATGATTTCCATCGTTGGTCTGATTGTGGCCATTGCCTTTGCTTATTTCTCAGCCCCTGATCTGGCACTGACTCAGTTGTCGGTTGAGGTGGCAACCATCATCCTGTTTTTGCTGGCGTTGTATTTCCTGCCACAGAAAACGCCACTGCGTGACAGCTCACCGCGGCGTATTGTGCGTGACCTGAGTATTGCCTCGCTGGTGGGGGCGGTGATCGGTACTCTGTGTTACGCCATGCTGACCCGGCCATTGCACAGTATTTCCGAGTTCTTTATTGCCAACAGTAAAACCGGCGGTGGCGGCACCAATGTGGTGAACGTTATTCTGGTGGACTTCCGTGGTTTCGATACGCTGGGTGAAATTACCGTTCTGGCGATTGCCGGTCTGGGTATTTATAAACTGCTGGCCGGGATGCGCCTGTATGTTCCGGCTGCAGACTCCGATGGTCGTCCATGGGCTAAAGATAAAAACCCGATGATGCTGGCGCTGATTTCACAGAGTCTGCTGCCCTTGGCGTTGCTGGTTTCGGCTTATATTTTCCTGCGTGGCCATAACATGCCGGGCGGTGGTTTTATTGCTGGCCTGATTACCGCGATCGCTTTAATTCAGCAATATATCGCCCATGGTGTGGCGTGGATGAAGGTGAGGCTGAACTTCCCGTATCACTGGCTGATTGCTGTGGGTTTATTGCTGGCAACCTTCTCCGGTCTGGGCAGCTGGGTGTTCGGGCAGCCGTTCCTGACAACCTGGTTCGATTATTTCTCGTTGCCATGGATTGGTAAATTTGAGCTGGCCAGTGCCATGGTATTTGATCTGGGCGTTTATTTTACGGTGATTGGTGCAACCTTACTGATTCTGGCCAATCTGGGGCAGCTTACGACCAGTGAGCGGCCACTGCCGGGAGGAAAATAATGGAAACTATCTATGCAATCTGCGTTGGTATTATGACCGCCGGCGGTGTGTTTCTGGTGCTGCGCGGTTATACCTTTGCGGTGGTGCTCGGACTTACGCTGCTGTCCTATGCGGTCAACCTGTTCTTATTTGCCAGTGGACGTCTGGTGATTAATGGCGCGGCGATTCTTGGTGAGTCAGAAGTGTATGCCGACCCGTTACCGCAGGCGCTGGTATTAACCGCCATTGTAATTGGTTTTGCCATGACGGCTTTTGCTCTGATTCTGGCACTGCGTGCCCGTGCTGATCTGGGTAATGACCAGGTTGATGGAGATAACGACTGAATATGCTGCAGCATCTGATCTTTTTTCCGGTTTTATTACCTCTGCTGGCAGGTATCTTTTTATTGCTGCCGCCACTGCAGGGACATGTTCAGCGCCAGCGTGTCGCTGTCTTTATGGTGAATACACTGCTTCTGATGAGTGCTGTTCTGCTGTTTCAGCAAAGTGTTCAGCATGAACCGCAGATGTACATGATGGGTAACTGGCAGGCGCCTTTTGGTATTGCCCTGGTCAACGATAAACTGGCGGCCATTATGTTGCTGCTCAGTGCGGTGCTGGGTTTTGCTGTGCATTTATATGCCTGTGCTGGTGATGACCAGCGCGGTCCGTTTTTCCATCCGTTGTTTATGTTTCAGCTGATGGGTATTAACGGTGCATTTCTGACCGGTGATGTTTTTAACCTCTTCGTATTCTTCGAAATTCTGCTGATCGCTTCCTATTCGCTGCTGATCCATGGTGGTGGTAAGCACCGCACTCAGGCAGCCGTGCATTATGTGTTGCTGAATCTGGTGGGCTCGGCGTTTTTCCTCTTTGGTCTGGGTATTATTTACGCCACGTTCGGCACGCTCAATCTGGCTGATATGGCGCATAAGGCTGCGCAGTTAAACAGTGAAGATATCGCCCTGGCGAAAGCCGGCGGCATGTTATTGCTGGTTGTTTTTGGTCTGAAGGCTGCGTTATTACCGCTGCATTTCTGGCTGCCGCGTACCTACGCCCACACTTCCACGCCGGTTGCTGCACTGTTTGCCATTATGACCAAGGTGGGTATTTACAGTATCTGGCGGGTGCACACTGCGGTGTTCGGTGAGTATGGTGGTGAGCTGGCCAATATTGCTATCAGCTGGTTGTGGCCGCTGGCTCTGGCAACCCTGGTTGCCGGAATAATTGCTTTGCTGGCCAGTCAGACGCTGAAAATGCTGGCGGCTAATCTGGTGGTGGTTTCTGCCGGGTCACTGTTATTAACCATTGCGCTTAATACACCACAGGCAACGGCCGCCGGGCTGTATTATTTAATTCACAGCACGCTGATGGCTGCCGCTTTGTTTCTGATTGCCGGGCTGGTGCAGGAGCAGCGCGGGCAGGCGCAGGATCGCTTCGTGCGTTCCCGCCCGGTCAACCAGCCGGCACTGCTCGGTGGCTTATTTTTTATCGCAGCGCTGGCATTAATCGGTATGCCGCCGCTGTCCGGCTTTGTTGGTAAAATTATGCTGCTGCAGGCGGCGGGTCATGGCGCTGATGCTGCCTGGATCTGGCCACCGTTACTGATTTCCGGTCTGGCGGCACTGATTATGTTCTCACGCGCCGGAACAACATTGTTCTGGCGTGTGCAGGGGGTATCACAGAGTCAGACCGTCGCCCATCCGTTACAGATTACGGCGGTTATTCTGTTGTTACTGACGTCACCTTTAATGGTTATCTGGGGTGGTGATCTGGCCGATATGACGATGGCCGCTGCTAATGAATTACACCGCTTACCACAGCCGCTGACTCCGGCGGTAAGTGCAGTGCAGGAGGTGCTGAAATGAAACGCTGGTTACCTATGCCACTGCACAGCCTGCTGCTGTTACTGGTATGGCTGCTGCTGAATGGCTTTTCGGCCGGGCATTTTGTTCTTGGTGGCTTCCTCGCCTGGCTTATTCCGCTGTTAACAGCACCTTATTCGGATCATCAGAGCCGTGCCGGGAAACCGCTGGTGGTTATCCGTTATGTGCTGCGTTTGTTACTGGATATTGTGTTATCGAATGTTGATGTTGCACGGCGGGTGCTGAAATCCAATCAGAGTCTGCAGCCGGGTTTTGTTGCTTTTCCACTGGTACTGACCGGTGATTTTCCGCTGACCGTGTTAGCCAGCACGATTTCGCTGACGCCCGGTACGGTGAGCGTGGATTTTTCTGAAGATAAGCAGTGGCTGTACATTCATGCACTGCATATTACTGATGAGCAGGCGCTGATTAACGATATCAAACAGCATTACGAAAAACCGCTGCAGGAGATTTTTTCATGCTGAATCTGACCCTGTTGCAAACAGCGATTTTACTGACTTCTGTACTGGTTGTGGTTTCGCTCATTCTCAATGTCTGGCGTATGCTGCGCGGACCGGATATTACCGACCGTATTCTGGCTCTGGATACGCTGTACATTAACAGCATTGCGCTGATTATTTTATTTGGCCTGTATAACGGCTCAGCCCTGTATTTTGAGGGAGCCCTGCTGATTGCCATGCTGGGCTTTGTCAGTACGGCGGCTTTGTGTAAATACCTGTTGCGCGGCGACATCATCGAGTAATGCTTATGGAATCTGTAGTACATATTATCGTTGCGGTATTGTTGCTGACGGGCGGTTTTTTTGTCTTCGTTGGCTCGGTGGGGCTGCTGAAATTACCGGACTTTTTCACCCGTCTGCATGCGCCAACCAAGGCAACAACTATGGGCATAGGGGCCATTCTGCTGGCCTCGATGGTGCTGACGACAATGCGCGATGGGCATCTGAGCATTCATGAGCTGGTCATCAGTCTGTTTTTGTTTATTACTGCGCCGGTTTCTGCGCATATGCTGGCTAAGGCTGCCTTGCACCGCCGGGTTAAGTTTCTTGATCACAGCAAGAACGCTCAGCTGGCTGCCCGTGCTGCGGAGCAAAAAACACCTGAGTAATTTTCACCGGCCACGTTGTGAATAATGGCTATACTTAGCGGTATATCGTTCGCGCAAGGCTTTGCTGTCTTGCCATATCACAACCGAGATTAACATGCGTAATGGCAGTCAGTACCAGCAGTCCCAGGGGTTGCTGCTGTTTAAAATCAATGAACGGCAAACCTTTGGCCTTGGCACTCTTAAAGTAAAAGAAATTGTGCCCTGGCAGCCATTAACTTCTATTCCACAATCCCATGCAGTTGTTGCCGGAACGGCTTATATCCGTGGCGTTACTATTTCGGTAATCGATCTGGCCGCGGCTATTGGGTATCGCCCGGTCAGTCCGGCAGAAATGAAAGACTGCTTTATTATTATTACCGACTGCCAACGGCAGAATGTTGGTTTTCTGGTGCGTAAAATTGATCGCATTATTGACTACAGCTGGCGCAATATCAGCCCGCCACCCAGTGCTGCCGGGCGGCATATTTATTCCACCGGTATTATTGAGTATGACAAGAAGCTGATTCAGTTGCTGGATATTGAGATGGTGCTGTCGACCATCTTTCCGGCCGATGAAGAAGCATTGCATGCTGATATCAGCCGTGAAGAGCAGAGCCGCTTGCGCGTGCATCCTATTTTGCTGGTGGATGATTCCAGCGTCGCCCGCCGGCAACTGGCGGAAGCACTGAATCATGTTGATGTGCCGTTTGAGGTTTGCTCCGATGGCAAGCAGGCGCTAACGTTGCTGACCGACGCCGCAGCACGCGGTACACCGTTCGATATTCTGGTCAGCGATATTGAAATGCCGGGGCTGGATGGTTATGAACTGGCCTTTGAGGTGCGTAATAACAGCACAACTCAGGGGATGTACATTATTCTGCACACCTCGCTTTCCAGCGAAATCAGCGTCGACCGTGCCCATCAGGTGGGTGCCAATGAAGCGCTGACGAAATTTGATGCCGCCGAGCTGATTCATGCCATGCTGCGCGGCGCTGAGCAGGTTGAGCGTGGTGATGTGATTCCCGGTGTGGAAAGCCGCCGCCAGAATTAACTCTGGCTCCTGCGACGACTTTCCAGCCGGCTTATCAGCGCTGCGGTTAAACGGCGTTGATGGCTTCCTGTAATTTATCCACACCAATAATGGTCATGCCGGGTATTGCCTGACGCGGAACATTGGCTTTCGGCACGATGGCGCGGGTGAAGCCATGCTTGGCGGCTTCTTTAATGCGTTCCTGACCGGAAGGCACCGGCCGGATTTCTCCGGATAAACCCACCTCACCAAATACGATTAACTCCTGCGGCAATGGCTGGTTGCGGAAGCTGGAGAGCGCCGACAGTAATAAGGCCAGATCGGCAGCGGTTTCTCCGACTTTTACCCCACCGACCACGTTGATATACACATCCTGGTCACCCAGATGTACGCCTCCGTGGCGATGCAGTGCAGCCAGCAATAAATTCATACGGTTCTGGTCGAGACCCACGGCCACCCGTTTCGGATGACCAAAGTGGCTGTCGTCGACCAGCGCCTGAATTTCGACCAGCAACGGCCGCGTACCTTCCCAGATCACCATCACCACACTGCCGGCGGCGGGCTCTTCGCTGCGGCTTAAAAAGATGGAGCTTGGGTTTTTGACTTCTTTTAAGCCGCTGTCGAGCATGGCAAAGACGCCCAGCTCATTAATGGCACCAAAGCGGTTTTTAATACCGCGCAGGGTACGGAAGCGGCTGTCGCCGGAACCTTCGAGCATGATCGAGCAGTCAATCATATGCTCCAGCACTTTCGGCCCGGCGAGGGTCCCGTCTTTGGTCACGTGACCGACGAGAAAGAGCACGGTATTGGTTTGTTTAGCGTAGCGGGTCAGGGCGGCGGCGCTTTCGCGTACCTGTGACACGCTGCCCGGCGCCGATTCTACGCCTTCAACGTGCATCACCTGAATCGAGTCGATCACCACAATTTTCGGTTTGTGCTGCTGCAGGGTATTAAGCAGGCGCTCGACGCTGGTTTCGCTCAGCATATTCAGCTGGTCGGTTGGCAGGCCTAAACGTTTGGCGCGCATAGCAACCTGTTGCAGGCTTTCTTCGCCGGTCACGTATAACGCGGGCATATTCCCGGCCAGCGTGCACATAGTCTGCAGCAGGAGTGTGGACTTACCGGCACCGGGATGGCCGCCGATTAAAATGGCCGAGCCCGGCACCAGACCACCGCCCAGTACCCGGTCAAATTCCAGCATGCCGCTGCTGATACGCGGTACTTCGGCCAGATCGACATCGGCCAGACGCTGAATGCCCTGACTACCCGCGGCGCCGGCATAGCCTGCGTAACTGGCATCACGGGACGGGGTTTTGGAGGAGGATACGACAAACTCCTGCAGCGTATTCCAGGCACCGCAGTCGGTACATTGTCCCTGCCATTTGGCGTGTTCAGAGCCACAGTCGTTGCAGACGTAAGCGGTTTTTTTCTTGGCCATAGCGATTTCTGTGCAATAAGCGGAAGGGGAGAGTGTAAGGCATTGCGCGTTCAGCGTCAGGGCCGTTACGCGTTCATCGTCAGGCTCGGTAAAGAGGCTGCATTCTCCCTATGGCGGCGCGGTACAAATTGTTAAACTCCCTGCTTTCCGTCAAACCTGACAATAAGGATAAGATCAGCATGAAAATTGAAACTCAGGCGATTCACGCCGGCTTTGCGGATGATCCGACAACCCGTGCCGTTGCGGTGCCTATTTATCAGACCACTTCTTACAGTTTTCGCGATACTCAGCACGGTGCTGACCTGTTTGACCTGAAAGAGCCGGGTAACATTTACACCCGCATCATGAACCCGACCAACGATGTGCTGGAACAGCGCGTTGCCGCAATGGAAGGCGGTATCGCCGCACTGTGCATGGCATCCGGCATGGCCGCCATTACCGCCAGCATCCAGACCCTGGCCCGTGCCGGCGATAACATCGTCAGCGTCAGCCAGTTATACGGCGGCAGCTATAACCTGTTTGCCCACACCTTCCCGCAGCAGGGCATCGAAGTACGCATGGCCTCCGGCGATGACGTTGCCGCGCTGGAAGCGTTAATTGACGATAAAACCCGCGCATTATTCTGTGAGTCCATCGGTAACCCGGCGGGTAACGTGGTGGACATTCAGGCGCTGGCCGACATGGCGCACAAACATGGCGTACCGGTGATCGTTGATAACACCGTTGCCACCCCTTACCTGTGCCGTCCGTTTGAATTCGGTGCCGATATTGTGGTGCACTCGCTGACCAAATACATCGGTGGTCACGGTACAACCGTTGGCGGCGCGATTGTCGATTCCGGTAAATTCCCATGGAAAGATAACCCACGCTTCCCGCACTTTAATCAGCCTGATCCGTCTTACCACGGCGTGGTGTATGCCGATGCCTTTGGTGAAGCGGCCTTTATCGGTCGTGCCCGCGTAGTACCGCTGCGCAATATGGGTGCAGCTCTGTCGCCGTTTAATGCCTTTATGATTCTGCAGGGGCTGGAAACTCTGGCTCTGCGTATGGATCGTCACGTAGAAAACGCGCAGAAAGTGGCTGAATATCTGGCCGCCCATGAGCAGGTTTCCTGGGTGAATTATGCCGGTCTTAAAACCAGCAAATACCACGAACTGGCACAGCGTATGCTGAATGGTAAGCCATCGGCGATTCTCAGCTTTGGTATCAAAGGCGGTGCCGAAGCCGGCGCTAAATTTATTGATGCCCTGCAGATGATCAAGCGTCTGGTAAATATCGGTGATGCCAAGAGTCTGGCCTGTCATCCGGCAACCACCACACACCGTCAGCTGAATGAAAAAGAACTGGCATCCGCTAGTGTCAGCACCGATCTGGTGCGTCTGTCGATTGGTATCGAGCATGTTGACGATATCATTGCTGACGTTGAGCAGGCGCTGAAAGCCGCTCGCTGAGCCGGTTGTATCTGAAACGTCCGGCGCTGTGCGCCGGACATTCTGCGGAGTTTTTTTGGTTATGTCTTTTGGTCAGTTTGTTGCCCTGATCTGCACCGTACTCTCACTCGGCACCATTGCCGTGACTTATGCCGTTGGCGTAAACGAAGGTACTGCTGTTGCCTGTAATCCTTTCTTTGATGGCTGTACTGACATTACCCATACCGGAATGAAAGGCGATGCCGGATTTATTTTCCGTGGCGGCATGATTGCCGGCTGCGCATTTTTTATTGTCTGGTGGCAGGTGATGCGTACCTGGCTGGCCGGACACAGTGGTCGTATGGCTTTAAATGCCATGCAGTTTTTTGGTGTGATCGCTGCTGTTGGTTTACTGGTCGGGACTGCGGTGCTGGTGCCGGAAAAAGACGCAACCCGCTGGGGTGTACATGTGCGCGGCGCGAATCTGTTTTTTCAGGGCATGCTGATTGCGCTGACGATTAACTATGTATTGATTTTCCGCGCCCGTAAGGCCGGACTGGAAGTGCCGTCGTTTATCGCAAAAAGCGTACTGATGGCGATTCTCTGGCTGATGTTTGTCGCCTTTGCCGGTGTGACCGTCGGCGTGGAAATGAGTAACGGCAAGCGCATTATCGAGTGGTGGGCGACGCTCTTTATTGGCCTGTACTTTTTGACCTCTTATTGGGACTGGCAACGGGTTCGCCTCAGTCATTATTAATTCGCTGATGTAAACAAAACGGAACAAGGATGTTGTTATGACCTTACCGCAAAGAGCGGCGCTGGTGGCTTGCCTGCTGCCAATTATTACCATTGCGCTGAGTTATTTTCTTACCGTACAGAGCGGCCATAAGCCCTGGTGCGTTCCCTATTTCGAGGGCTGCACAACCATCACTGCAACCGGTATTTATTATCCGGCGGCTTATGTGTTCCGTGCCGGATTAATCAGTGCCGCCGTAGTGTTTATTCTCTGGTGGTATTGTGTGCGCGCCTGGCTGGAAAGTGTTGGCCGCCCTGAACATCACCCCTGGATTCACCGTATTGTTACCTTCGCTATTATCGCCAGCATGCTGCTGATCGCCTCCATCGCGGTGCTGGGTGAGCATATGCTGCCGCCATCTGAGCACCGGTTTTTATGGCGCTTTCATACCGCAACAGCGGGGTTGTTTTTTCTGGTAACGGCGTTGTGTCAGATCATGATGACACTGCGTATGCGTCAGTTGCAGCGTGAGCTGAATATTAAATTCAGCCGTATTGCCAGCAAACAGATTCTGGCGGTTTTGCAGTTGTTATTACTGGCGGCCTTTGTGCTGATTCTGCTGCTGGACTTAAAAACCGATGGCGTGGAAGAAATTTTTGAATGGTGGCTGGCGACTTTCAGTTGCTTATATTTTTATACCACCTTCCACGACTGGCGCGATTTCCGTTTAACCCGGCGGGAAAAAGAGCTGGCGTTGCAACAGCATGAAACCCTGCAGGAGGTGACCGTATGACGTTACCGCAACGCGTTGCCTTAGGCAGTTTCTGGTTATCACATCTCACCTTCTGGCTGACTCTGGCGCTGAGCATGGCCTGGGGCGTGACCGATGTCTGTATTCCTTATCTGACGGGCTGTACCAGCATTACTGCAACCGGCATTCCTGATCCGCAGGCGTTTATTTTTCGCGGTGGTTTAATTGCTGCCTGCGTTCTGTTTATTGTCTGGTGGTACTGCATGCAGGCCTGGCTGATTGAAATTGCACCCGAACGGCCGATATGGACGGTGCGCTATATGGTCACCACGGGCATTATCAGCTCGATTTGTCTGATTGTTGCGACCGCTGTGTTGCGGCCGGATAAGGGCAATCTGCCCTGGACGCTGCATACTGTCGGTGCGGCTTTATTTTTCCTGATTTCACTGGTGGTACAGACCCGTATCACTTACTGGCTGAAACATCTGGCCAAGCGCGGTGTGAATATCGGTTCCAGTCTGCGGCAGAAATTTATTCTGGTGTATGCCCAGTGGTTTTTCCTTGGGGTAATGATCGTGCTGCAGGTTGCCGATAGTGATGACCGCTGGAAAAACGTGGTGGAGTGGTGGATGGCATTGCTGATCGGGTTGTTTTACCTGACCAGCTATCGCGATTGGGCCGGTTTCCGCCTGACAGATGCAGAATAACTGACCGGAATCATAGCTCCGGCGGCAGCGGCGGTTTATGCTGTGATTTCCTGACGGCGCGTTACTGCCGTTTTTTGCTAAGAACAAGAGGACAGACTCTATGCCGATTTCTCAGGAATTACTGCACGAAATGAATCTGCTGGCACAGTTTGATCTGCACAGCATGCAACAGGGTATCAAGGTTCATTCTGATGCTGCGCCGGAAATTGTCGCTGCTGCACAGCGGTTGTTTGATAAAGGCCTGATTGATCAGGCTGATGGCGGCTATCTCACCAGTCTGGGACTGGATGCCGCTGAGCATGTGCAGAATCTGCTGCAGATTCTTAAAGTCTGACCTGCTGTTTCAGCTGAGCGTCTGCTCAGCTGAAATCCCCCCACTGAAACTGAAACACACTTAATGCCGCCAGCGCTGCTGTTTCGGTACGCAGAATCCGCGGGCCTAATGTCAGTCCGGCAAAGCCGCTGCTCATGGCCATTTCCACTTCCTGTTCGCTGAATCCGCCTTCCGGTCCGACCAGCAGGGCGACGCTTGCCGGCTGCGGATAGTCACGCAGTGGTTTCTGCCGGTGAGGATGCAGCAACAGACGTACATCCGCAGTGTTGTCTTTTGCCCAGTCGGCAAAATACTGTGGTGGATGAATGGTCGGAATGCGGTTACGGCCGCTCTGTTCACAGGCGGAAATTGCCACCTTCTGCCAGTGCTCCATTTTTTTATCCAGCCGCTCGCCTTTTAAGCGGACTTCACAGCGCTCGCTCCACAGTGGGGTGATATCGCTGATACCCAGTTCGGTCGCTTTCTGGATAGTGAAGTCCATGCGGTCACCCTTGGAGACCACCTGCCCAAGTTGCAGGTTGAGCAGGGTATCGGCTTCGCTGCGCAGAATATCGCCAACCAGTACCGACGCACTTTTTTTCTGCACATCACACAGTTGTCCGGCGTATTCATGGCCATCACCATTAAACAGGCGGACAGGATCGCCGTCGCCCATGCGTAATACACGGATCAGGTGGGCAAAGGCCTGGTCATCCAGTTCAATGCGCAGACCGCTGCACAGGGCGGCGGCAGAATAAATACGGGGGCCGGACATAATGAACGGATTCCTGCAGAAGACAGAGCTCTGCATGATAACAAAAAAGTGCTGAAATCAGAGAGGGGCTGGGGGAGGGGAAAGCAGAAAGCGCCAGCTGACCCGGCGCCGGTATTTTATTCGTGATCGCGTTGCTGGCGTAAGGTACGGCTCTGCAGCTGGAACAGATGCTGAATCAGCAGCTCCTGTTCGGTTTCTTTCAGGCCTTCAAAATTGACCCGCACCATGTAAGGTGCATCGCTTTCGCCGCTGTTGTCGATGGAGACGATATTACCCGCCAGAGACAGAATGGCATTGGATGGTTTCAGCTGCAGGTTAAACAGCAAATGGCTGCTGCCGCGCAGATCGGCATCGGTATTAAAGGCCATGCCACAGGCGCTGAGATTTACCCGTACGCGGGCTTCCGTCATCGACAGATTCAGTTCCGGATGATTGGCGTTGCTGCCGTTCAGCAGATTCATTTTACGGTTCAGTAATTCGAGAGCCTGACCAATGGCCGGGTGCACCGAGCGCACCTGATGAATCAGATTGCCGATGTCCTGCTCCAGTTGTTTCAGCTCACTCTTCTGTTGGCTGTGATTCTCTTTCCAGTGGCTGAATTCATCCTGGGTGATGGCCTGAAAATCCATCACCACTTCATCATCAAGGCGGAAAAAGCGGCGTCTCTCTTCCATTGTTTTTATTATCCCAATCAGAATATTTCGTCAGGGCTCAGCTCGAAATCCTCGGGCCGGGCATTTACCGCATCTTTTACCTGTCCGTCGTCCGGTTGTATCTCCGGAACATCGTCATCGTCATTTTCGTGGGTGCGCAGAATCACGATCTCTACCCGGCGGTTACGGGCGCGGGATTCAGCATCGGTATTCGGTACCAGTGGCTGAGTATCGGCATGGCCGACAATCTGAAAACGGCTGGAGTCGAGTTCCGGCGCGACAAACAACTCTTCGGCAAAGGCTGCAGCCCGGGCGGAAGACAGCGTCCAGTTGGAACGGTAGCGGCCACCGGCAACCGGAATATCATCAGTATGTCCCTCAACGGAAATCTGACCCGGAATCGTTACCAGTACTTCGCGGATTTTATCGATCACCGGCAGGAATTTGTCGTCAATATAATCCGAACCTGAGCGGAAGGCGCCGCGCTGTTCGATGCGGATAATAATCTTTTTGCCCACGGTTTCGATTTCCAGCTGGCCCTGAGCAATTTCGCTTTCCAGCTTGGCCGCTATTTCCATAGCCTCTGCTTCGGTCTTTTTATTCTCTATATCTTCTTGCGGTACCACTATTTCACGGGTTTGCTGTCCCTGATCGCCCTGGCGTTCTTCCTGCTGGGTAATTTCATCCTGGCACAACACTTCCAGCGAACTTTTGGTGATGTCGCTGGTTTTTTGCCGTACCTCATTGATTGGGGTCGGCTCCGGAATCGACGGACTGAAATGACGGGCAATAATACTGGTGCCTTTTGGCGGATCACTGACGTTCACAACCGTCTGCACGCCAAAAGCTTCACGCAGCTCACCGGCCAGCCGTTTGAATTTCATGGCATCCATTTCTGAAAATGACAGCAGCAGTACGAAAAAGCACATCAGCAGCGACATCAGATCGGCAAAGGTCATCACCCAGCCGGGAATACCGGCAGGACAGGGTGGACATTCCTGTTCTTCTTCAGCGGCCATAATGCTCAGTCACCTGATGTGTTGCGTTTGCCTTCCTGAATATAGGCCTGCAACATGGTTTCAATTACACGGGGATTCTGGCCGCTCTGAATGGCGAGAAGTGCATCAATGATCATAGATTTCAGCCGGTCTTCTTCGTTCTTACGCAGCGTCAGCTTGTCGGCAATCGGCAGTGACAGCATGGTCGCAACCATCGCACCGTAGAGTGTGGTCAGCAGTGCAACCGCCATGGCCGGACCGATGGACTTGGGGTCATCCATATTCGCCAGCATGGCCACCAGACCAATCAGGGTACCAATCATGCCCATCGCCGGAGCAACGTCACCCAGCGACTTAAAAATAGTGATACCGATATCATGGCGTTCGCTGGCTTGCTTCAGCTCTTTATTCATTAACGTGCGCACAACGTCCGGATCGTGGCCATCGACCAGCAGCTGGATACCTTTACTGAGGAAGTCATCACTGACCTCTTTGCCTTCCAGTGATAACAACCCGCCTTTACGCGCCAGACCGGCCATTTCCACTACCTCTTCAATAATGGCTTCCGGTTTACTGAGCTTAAAAGAAAAGGCTTTGGCGGCAATTTTAATAGCGCCAAGAAACTGGCCGAGTTCAAACTTCATCATAACGGCGAACATACTGCCGACGATCACAATCAGGATCGAAGGCACGTTCACAAACATACTGATATCGCCGCCCAGGACCATCGCCATAACGACGATGCCAAAGGCGCCGACTACCCCAACTAACGATGCGAGATCCACTGATGCTCCTTGCCACTAAACCATTCACTGCCTCTGAGTTTAGTCAAACATTCGTGATCTTCCTTCGCATTGACGAAATTGTTGGCAAGCGGTGCAGAAACCGTCACCCCTGCACCGGTTGACCCGCCGCAGCCTTGGGTTTAGTGTGGCCGCTCTCCGGGAGAGCGCGATATATGACTGGTAAAAATGCCCCTTTTGAATTTGAAGCAGCACTGACCGAGCTTGAGCAACTGGTCGTGCGTATGGAAAACGGCGACCTGTCGCTGGAAGATTCGTTACGTGCCTTTGAGCAGGGCATTGGCCTGACCCGTCAGTGCCAGCAGGCGCTGAGTGCCGCCGAGCAGCGGGTGCAGTTGCTGCTGGAACAAAATGGACAGAGCGTGGCGCAACCTTTCAGTACAGGTGAGGAGCCATAATGGCGCAGGATTTACAGCCATTACAGCAACAGCTGCAGAGTGTACAGCTACGGCTGGAGCAGCAGCTGCATCAGCATCTGCAGGCATTGCAGCTGGCCGATCCGCGTTTGGCGGAAGCCATGACTTATGGCGTGTTGAATGGCGGTAAACGCCTGCGGCCATTTCTCTGTTATGCCGCCGCCCAGGCGCTGGGTGGAAACTGGCAGCAGGCCGATGCCGCAGCCACCGCACTGGAAATGGTGCACAGCTACAGTCTGGTGCACGATGATTTACCGGCCATGGACGACGATGATCTGCGCCGTGGTAAGCCAACCTGTCATATCGCTTTCGATGAAGCGACCGCTATTCTGGCCGGTGATGGCCTGCTGACCGCCGCCTTTGAAGTGCTGGCCAATGCGCCGCAGCAAACGGCAGAGCAGCGCCTGACCCTGATACGTCTGCTGGCGCAGGGCTCTGGTGGTGCGGGAATGGTGGCCGGACAGAGCATAGACCTCGGCCATGTCGGTAAGCCGATGACGCTGCCCGAGCTGGAGCGCATGCACCGCCATAAAACCGGGGCGCTGATCCGCAGTGCCGTGTTAATGGGCGCTCACGCTGCCTGTGCTGACGTGGATAAGACAACCGAGCAGGCGCTGGTGCGCTATGCCGATGCCGTCGGTCTGGCCTTTCAGGTACAGGATGACATTCTTGATATCGAAGGTGACACCGCCATTCTGGGCAAAACCCAGGGCGCCGACCTGGCACTGAATAAGCCAACCTATCCGGCGTTGCTGGGCCTTGACGGTGCGCGGACCAAGGCCCGTGAACTGGTCGCCGACGCTCATGCGGCGCTGACCGAACTGCGCGGTGATACCTCGGTTCTGGCTCAACTGGCGGATTACATTATTAACCGCGACCACTGAGTTCAGTCTGCGCGTATGGATACTGCGGAATAGCACAGAAAGTGCGCTTTCAGAACTGTCAGTCCGTGCCAGATACGTCACAGCGCTACTCATTAACGCCAACAGTCGTTAGAATGGCAGCCCTTTTGCGGGGCTGCCTCATGGTTATTCTTGTTCCTGAATATGCCCCCACCTGACGGATACCGCGATCGCGCCAATATAAGCTGATGACATTGACTGAAATTCCTGGCTCCCGCCCAAGTACGCCGCTGCTGGACAGCATTGACTCTCCGGCCGATCTGCGCGCGCTGGATGCCGACCTGTTACCCCAGGTCTGTGCTGAGCTGCGGGAGTTTCTGCTGTACAGCGTAAGCCAGTCCGGCGGCCACTTTGCCGCAGGTCTGGGGGTGGTTGAGCTGACCGTCGCTCTGCATCACGCATTTAATACCCCGGAAGACCGTCTGGTCTGGGACGTGGGTCATCAGGCGTATCCGCACAAAATCCTGACCGGCCGCCGCGAGCAGATGCCAAGCATCCGCAGCGCTGAAGGGCCGGCGGCATTCCCGCTGCGTGAAGAAAGCGAGTACGACACCTTTGGTGTGGGTCATTCCAGTACCTCTATCGGTGCGGCCTTAGGCATGGCGCTGGCGTTGCGCGCGCAGCAGAAAGAACAGCAAACTGTGGCCATTATCGGCGATGGCGCCATGAGCGCCGGCATGGCCTTTGAAGCGCTTAACCACGCCGGCCACGTTAAAGCCGATATGCTGGTGATCCTGAACGACAACGATATGTCGATCTCCAACAACGTCGGTGCGCTGAACAAATACTTCACCCGCATCTGGTCGAGCCGCACCTATTCCGCTTTGCGTGAAGGCAGTAAACGGGTGCTGGAGAAAATTCCGGCGGCGTGGGAATTTGCCCGCCGAACCGAAGAACATATGAAGGGCATGGTCGCGCCCGGCACCTTATTCGAAGAGCTGGGCTTCAACTATTACGGCCCGATCGACGGTCACGATCTGGATGAGCTGCTGCTTACCCTGCAGAACCTGAAAAAGCTCAAAGGCCCGCGCTTCCTGCACGTGGTTACCCGTAAAGGCAAAGGCTTTCAGCCGGCTGAAGACGACCCGATCAAATACCATGCACTGAAAGGCAGCAATGCCGGCGCTGGTGTGAAACTGCCGAGCTATTCCAATGTGTTCGGTAACTGGCTGTGTGATATGGCGGCCGCCGATGAGCGCCTGATGGGTATTACTCCGGCGATGCGTGAAGGCTCTGACCTGATCCGCTTCTCGCAGGAATTCCCGGAGCGTTATTTCGATGTTGCCATTGCCGAACAGCATGCGGTGACCCTGGCTGCTGGTCTGGCCTGTGAAGGTGCCAAACCGGTGGTGGCGATTTATTCGACCTTCCTGCAGCGCGCCTATGATCAGCTGATTCACGATGTCGCATTACAGAATCTGGATGTGCTGTTTGCCATCGACCGCGCTGGTCTGGTCGGTGAAGACGGCCCGACGCATCACGGTGCCTACGATTTAAGTTACCTGCGCTGCATCCCGAACATGGTGGTCATGACCCCATCGGATGAAAACGAATGCCGTCAGATGCTTTATACCGGCTATCAGCACGAAGGCCCGGCCGCAGTGCGTTATCCGCGTGGCAGTGGCACCGGGGTTGAGCCAGCCGCAGAGATGCAGGCTCTGGCGATGGGTAAAGGCATTTTACGCCGCGAAAGTTCTGCCGCAGCGGGTAAGCGGGTTGCCATTCTCGCCTTCGGTGCGCCTCTGCGTGAGGCTTTGCTGGTGGCAACCACTCTGGATGCCAGCGTCGCCGATATGCGTTTTGTTAAACCACTGGATACCGAACTGGTATTACAGCTGGCGGCAGACCATGACCTGCTGGTCACACTGGAAGAAAACGCTGTGATGGGCGGGGCCGGCAGTGCCGTGCTGGAAGCGCTGGCAGCCGCCAATGTACAGGTTCCGGTACTGACTCTGGGCATCCCCGACCGCTATATCGAACATGCCTCTCCTGCCCAGCAGCAGCGCGATATTGCGCTGGATACCGATAGTATCCTCGGCAGCATCCGCAGCCGTCTGGCAAAAGGCTGATTCTGCGCTTCCCCTGCTTATTTTATCCCTCGTTTTTCTCCCGGACAGTGCTTTACTGATAGCTTAAGCAATGTCAGGGAGAGGAACGCATGGCTAAACGTCATATTCTGCTTAGCCTGCTGCTCGCTGCAATCATCGGAGTGGGAGTTTATGAGCTGAGTGTGCGCGTAGAGCAGCAGCGAACCGCCGCGATTTCCGCCAATCTGCTGCAGCACGTTTATATCCGCGCTTTACGTGAGTATTACCAGTTGCTGGGGGATGTGGAACAGCTGCTGAATGACCATCCTCCGGGTTATATCGAGTTGCAGCAGTACCGGCTGAACTCGCCGCTCGGCCCCTTTATGCTGATCGGCGAAGAGAATTCTGAAGCGCTGGCAGTAACCGGTGACTGGTTGCTGCGTATGTCATTGCAGGATCTGAAAGCCGAGATCGGCGTCCCGGCAAGGCTTGCCAGTCATCCCGGTCTGCTGATGAATCTGTACTCTCCGGACAGCAAGCGCAGTCTGATTATTCGTCTGGAATTATATGAGTGGCTGCATCAGATCACCTCAGATATGGGCTATGGCGATACCACGCTGCTGGTCATGTATCAGGCACAGCCGCTGTCAGCACCGGCACCGCAGCAGCGTCAGCAGATGATGGTATTTAACGATTTTCTGCTGCCCGAATTCAGCCTCTATCTCGACCGCAGCCAGATTGAGAATCATTTTTTTCAGACCTATCTGCCCATTTCAGCTGCCGCTGGCAGTGCGCTTGTATCCCTGTTGCTGTTGCTTGCAGTGTTTTATCAGTATGGCCGCCATGTGCAGTTGCGTCGTGAGCTGGAAGGGCGCTCGGCCGAGCTGGCAGAAACCAGTCATATCCTGCGAACGCAGATGGCTCTGAATGCGCGCAGCCAGAAAGAGTTACTGAAAAGTAATTACCAGTTACGTGGTCTGAACCGTGATCTGGAAAATGCCCAGACGCGACTGCAACTCTCTGAACGGCTGGCCGGGCTGGGGGAATTATCGGCCGGTATTGCTCATGAAATAAATAATCCCGTGGCCTATATCAGCAGCAATCTGAAAGAGCTGGGCAATGACATGCAGGCGTTATTGGACTTTGTTCGGGCTATCGATGAGGCTTCCGACCTGCTGGATATTAAATCGGATTATTATCAGGAATTACTGCTCGCCTATCAGCGTCTGGATATTAAACAGGTGACCAGTGTTGCTCCGGCACGCCTGCAGGATTGTATTCGCGGTACCGAGCGTGTCACCCAGATTATTGCCGATATGCGCAAGCTCAGCCGTACTCAGTCGCATATGCAGTGGTGCCAGCTGAATGATGATATCAGCAGCATTATCAATATTGCCCGCGCCCGCCTGCCGGGCAACATCAGCCTGCAGGTGGAACTGACCGAATTGCCGGAGGTGTACTGCAACTCCTCACAGATAGGGCAGGTGGTGCTGAATATTCTGGTGAATGCCATTCAGGCACTGGAAAAAGACGGCGGTACTATCCGTATCAGTGAGGTGCTGGCAAATGGTGTGCTGAGCATCAGTATCCGTGACGATGGTCCGGGCATGGACAACGCTGTGGCCGCCCGGGTATTCGAGCCCTTTTTTACTACTAAACTGGAAGGTGATGGCACCGGCCTGGGGCTGGCGCTGTGCTACAAACTGATGCAGGAACATCAGGGAGGGATTGAGCTTGAGACCGCTCCCGGTAAAGGCGCCTGTTTTACCCTGATTCTGCCGATCGGAGAAAAGAACCATGCTGAGTGATAATGTTCAGATTCCGCTGCAGGAAAAGCACGGTCGTCTGCTGATTGTGGATGACGAAGAAGCTGTGCAGCAGGCGCTGAAGCGTTTGTTCCATCGCCAGTACGAGGTGGTTGTTCTGGGCAGTGGTGCGGCGGCGGTTGAGCTGCTGCAGCAGGATGAATTTGATCTGATTATTTCCGATATGCGTATGCCGGGTATGAGCGGGGCAGAACTGCTGAAGCATTGTTTTGAGCAATATCCGGATATGATCCGCATTCTGCTTACCGGCTACTCTGACCTTGAGTCTGCTATCAAAGCGGTCAACGAAGGTAATATCTACCGTTATATCTCCAAACCCTGGGACAACGATCAGCTGCGTAATATTGTGGCCGAAGCGCTCGATACCCGTGAACTCAAAGCCGCCAATATCCGTCTTAATGCGCATATTGCAGAGCAGAATGCTGAGCTTGCGCGCCTGAATCTTGAGTTGCAGGACAAGTATCAGCAGAAGTCGGATCAGGTGGGGGAGGCAGAAGAAAAACTGCACGATGCTTACCGTACATTGCGGCAGGAATTTAACAGCATGGTGCATATTCTGGTGGGCATCATGGAAGCGCGTAACGGTGAAGAAAAAGGCTGCAGTGAAAGCCTGGCACGGCTGGCCAAATTATTTGCTGAATTTTCCGGTCTCGATGGTCAGGCCATTCAGGATGTGTATTACGCTGCCCTGCTGAGAAATATCGGTAAGGTAACCTTACCCGACAGTGTGCTGAGTAAGGCCCTGACGCAAATGAGCGTCAGCGAAAAATCCGATTATGCCCATTTCCCCATTAATGGTCAGACAAGCCTGATGCTGCTCGAACCACTGCAGAATGTGGCCAATATCATCCGCTCGCATATGGAGCTGTATAACGGCAAAGGTTTTCCCGACAAGCTAAGCGGCAGCGCGATTCCCAAAGAGGCGCGCATACTGCGTATCGTCAGCGACTATGCGGATCTTCAGCGCGAACATAATTTTCTCGGCGAAACCCTGGACGAGGAAACGGTCCGGGCTTATCTGCTGAAGATGGCCGGGCAGCGTTATGACCGCGAGCTGGTGGATGTGTTTATGACGGTGCTGGATGACTTTGAAGAAGCCGTGGTACCAAACCTGGAACGCATCGATATCAAAGAGGCCCGCAGCGGTATGGTTCTGGCCGGTAATCTGGTCAGTCCTGCCGGCGTAGTGCTGTTGTCAGAAGGTACGGAGCTGACCGAGCGGCATATCACCAAACTGGCGGCGATGGAGCGGCAGTTTGAAGGCCATGAAATTAAACTGCACGTGCGGCGGGAGCCCGCCGCGAAAAAGTAAGCAACAGACCGCTGCTTACTGCTGAGCGTCGTCGCTGTTACCCGGAATATCGTCATCCTGATGAGTGACGATACCAGCCGCCGATTGCGGCAGATAATGCCCCAACTTGCTGGCCTTGGTGTTCAGATAGCCATCGTTGTGCGGGTTGCGGCCTACCTGTAACGATACCCGCTCAACCACATCCACACCGGCTTCGCTCAGTGCTTTAACCTTGCGCGGGTTATTGGTCATCAGACGGATGGCGTGGATGCCCAGATGGTCGAGCATTGGCCGGCACATGCTGTAATCACGCATATCAGCACCAAAACCCAGCTGTTCGTTGGCTTCAACGGTATCGGCTCCCTGATCCTGCAGGTTGTATGCACGGATCTTATTCAGCAGGCCAATGCCACGGCCTTCCTGACGCAGGTACAACACCACACCACGTCCGGCTTCGGCCACCGCGCGCAGCGCTTCTTCCAGCTGGTAGCCACAGTCACAACGCATACTGAACAGCGCATCGCCGGTCAGACATTCAGAATGTGCCCGCGCCAGTACCGGCTCGCCATTGGCGATATCGCCCATGGACAGAGCTACGTGCTCTTTGCCGTTGCTGCTGTCTTCAAAGCCATGCATGGTGAAGACACCGAACGGGGTCGGTAATTTGGACGAAGCAATGAATGTGATACTCAATGGGAGTACTCCTGGGTAAAACAGGGCGCGTATTCTAACAGTCTGACACTGCCCTGCCTAATGCGATGTCGCCAAAGACCGGCGGCGGGTTATTCTCTGTGACCCGGTTGTTACCGTAATGGTTGACTCTGAATACCATTACCGACGCCCTGAACAGGCGGAATACGTGGCAAAGTACAGTAGAATTGCACCATCAGAACGTCGCTGGCGGCGTTATTTTTCTCTCAGCGAACAATGAATACAGGAAACCGACCCAATGATCTGGCTGCTGTTGGCCTTATTAGTACTCGCGATTCTTATCTTACCCGGCGTATGGGTGCAGCATGTGCTGAAAAAGCACAGTGCTCCGCGCAATGATTATCCGGGTAACGGTGGTGATATGGCGCGACACCTGCTGGCCAAGCTGGAGTTGCATGATGTGCAGGTAGAAGCCACCGATCAGGGGGACCACTATGATTCGCGCAGTAAAACCGTGCGCCTGACCAGCGATAAGCTGGACGGTAAAAGCCTCACGGCGGTAGTGGTCGCAGCCCACGAAGTTGGTCACGCACTGCAGCATGCGCGTAAAGAAACCCTGTTTCAGAGCCGCACCGGCTTTGCCGTACTGGCCTACTGGATGCAGCGAATTGCCCCGCTGGCGTTATTGCTGGCACCGTTTCTGGCGGTGGTTGCTCCTGCTGCCTCGCGTTTTGCTCTGGTGATTGCGGTGGGCGCTATGCTGATCGGCACCCTGGTGCATATTGTTACTTTACCGGTGGAGTGGGATGCCAGCTTCGGTAAAGCCTTGCCGCTGTTGCGCGAGGGGGAATATCTGGATGAGCGTGATATGAAAGCCGCACACAGTATTCTGACCGCCGCGGCTTTAACCTATGTCGCCGCCTCGCTGGTCAGCCTGCTGAATATTGGTCGCTGGCTGCGTTTCCTGCGGCGCTGATACGCGGTGCTGTTCAGCCGGTGCCGGCCAGTGAGAATTCACGGCTCAGGTGTGAACAGACCCCGCTGCATGTTAACGTGCCCGCATGGACACCGCCGTGAGTGAAGGATGAACCTGTCTTTATATACCAGCCGTCGTTATCTTCTGTCAGTGGTTGCGCTGTTGCTGGCGCCTGCTGCCCAGGCCGCGCTGATTGACTGGCCGGGGCTGGACATGCTGATACGTGCCGAGTGGCAGCAGCTGACCACCACCTTTAATAATATCCTCAGCGCCTGGGACAGCCTGCTGCATGGCATTCCCGAAGGGCAGCGCACGCAGGTGATTATGAACAGTGGTGTCCCTTTACTGCTGATCTTTCCGCTGCGCTGGCTGGCCAGACATTTTGCCAGCTGGACGGCCGGTATGCTGGCCGCGCTGCATAACCGCCTGATCAGTGGTGGTATCCACCATCAGGGGTTGCGCGCCATTACCCGCTTTATCAGCGGTATTACGCCACTTGTGCCCTGGATATTACTGTTGTGGGCGACAACCCTGTTACCGCCGCTGCAGCAGGAAACGTCTGCTGTGGGTGGTGCGCTGCCACTGCTGATGCAGGTGTATATTCTGTATGTGTTGCTGAAACTGGCGGCGGAGTGGTTTCTGTTCAGTGTCTGCCAGGGGGCTGGCAGCTATTTAAATGCCGACAATACGGCCCTGCTGGAACAGCGCGCGCGCTCATTTACCTCCTGGTTATTATTACCCTGGGTGCTGATTGCACTGGCTGATTATCTGTTTCAGCATTCCGTGATCAGCCGCATGCTGGGAGCCTTTGTCTGGCTGTTCAGCTGGGTGGTTATCAGTTATTTGCTGAATTTCTACCGCGAAGAATTAATTCAGAACCTTAAGCGGCTGCTGCCTGAAAAAACAGATCCTCTGATCGAGAAAGCCGGACACGGACGTTTTATGAGTCTGCTGTTGCCGCTCTGGGTTCCGTTTAACCTCGTGCTGTTTCTGCGCGCCTTTATTATCCAGTTGGTGGCGGAATTTACCTGGTATCAGAAGCTGAATGCACGCTGGTTCCGGATGAAAAATACCGTAGCCGATAACAATGAAGAAAACGAACCGGGCGAATGTACCGATGACAATTATCTGCGCTGGTTCAATAGCGGAAATGACTGGGATTATCCGATTATAGACACCGGTCTCAGTGCCGCGATCCGTAAAAACTTTGACGCCTGGTTCAGTGAGCGCAGTGACGACAATGTACTGCTGATTACCGGAGAGCCGGGTATTGGTAAAAAATCGGCGGCCAGACGCTTTGCCGGTTCGTTGCAGAGTGAAAACAGTGAGCTGCAGATTCACCAGCTGGATATTCCGGCAAAAACCACCGCCGCTGCCGATATTTACCGCATGCTCGGTGACGAGCTGAATATCGATTTAAGTTCTGGTCCGGCGGCGCTGGCTGCTCAGGATGAACAGCTGCAGCCGACGCTGATTATTCTCAATAATGCCGAAAACTCTTTTCTTGCAGAGGTTGGCAGTTTTGAAGGCTGGCGTGCACTGCTTAGTCTGACTAATACCCATGTGCAGAATATTTACTGGCTGATCGTGATTAATAATCAGAGCTGGGCATACCTGTGCAATGTGTTTGGCCGTGATTATCAGATGCGTAATGTGATCCGGGTAAAACGCTGGAGTCAGGCAGAAATCCGCTCACTGATTTTATCCCGTAATCAGCAAAGTGGTTATCGTCTGCAATATGATGATGTACTTATTGATCCGCGCTCACCGGTTGCCGGTGCCTTACGAAATGCCGAGCAACGGTATTTCAGCCTGCTGTGGGATGCCTGTCATGGTATTCCGGTTACCGCGCTGATGTTATGGAAAGAATCGGTCAGCACCCAGCGCGGTGTGGCAACCGTCAGCATTCCGCGCCTGCCGGTCGGCTCCGGCTTTGAAAAATCCGGGCCGCGTATGCTGTTTATCTTTGCCGCCATTGTTACCCACGGCAATCTCACTACGGCTGAACTGGTGCGGGTAACCAATACTGCAGAAAACATCGTGCGTTTTGCCCTTAAAAGCGGACTGGAAGCCGGAATGATCAGGAAAGGCAATGATGGCCGTTATGCGATCACTGCACTCTGGTATCACACCGTGGTAAGCACCCTGAACAGGATGAATATGCTGAATGAATGAAACCAATGGTCTGGTCGATGGCCTGCTCAGCATCGCCGGAATTTTTAATCTGTATGCCATTTTCTGGCTGATTATCGGTGGCTTTGCGCTGTGGGCTGCTGCCCAGGGATTAAATAACCTCAGCCAGCGTCTGATGGGTAAAATTCCGGCGCGGCGTTTTTTAATTCTGCAGATATCCACACTGCTGACGTTTGCGCTGTATATATTCGGCACCGTCGGATTGTTTATTGCTGTGCTGCAGCCACCGAAAGAGCTGCTGTTTGCCGCCGCTGGTTCCGTGGCGGTTGCGCTGGGTTTTGCCTTAAAAGATATTGCTGCATCGCTGGTGGCGGGTATTCTGCTGCTGTTTGATCGCCCGTTCCGCGTCGGTGATCGCGTCAGCTTTGGCGACACCTATGGCGAAATTGTATCTATTGGTCTGCGTACTGTACGCCTGGTAACGCTGGACGATAATCTGGTGACGATTCCCAACTCGCGTTTTATTACCGATGTGGTTGCCTCCGGTAATGCCGGCGAGCTGGATATGATGGTGGTTACTGATTTTCATCTGGCCCTTGATGCCAATCTGGCAGAGGCGCAAAAGCTGATCGAAGAGGTGGTGGTAACCAGCCGCTACGCTTACCTGAAAAAGCCGGTGGCCTTTACGCTGGAAGAAGTTGAAATCGCGCATGCACTGGCTATCCGTCTGCGGGTAAAAGCCTACGTTCTCGATGTGCGTTACGAAAAAGCCTTTCAGTCGGATATTGTACAGCGCGGCACGGCGTTGCTTGCTATGCACAATATTGCCCGTCCAAAACCTTTATTAGCCGTCTGAATTATGAGTCTCGAATTTATTTATCACCCGGCCATCGTGCCGGGTGAAGACAGCCCGCAAACCCTGAGCCTGTATTTTTGTGGCGAACGTCTGTTGCTGAAACCTGAGGTGATGAACAACGCCACGCAGATTTTTCCCTGGACAACTGATTCGGTTGAACAGGATCCGCGGCTGGAATTATTACTCGGCAGCGTTGATGGTGTACCGCTGCGGGTGGTTGGGCTGGCCGATATTCCGCCGGGGTTTGAAGAAGTCGCATTGCGCGATTATCTGCTGGCCGCCAGTGACGATATTTTCCGTGTGGTCAATGCTGCCGCACAGTTACGTTACTGGCGCAGTACACAGAATTTTTGCAGCCGCTGCGGTACGCTGCTGAAACCTATTGTGAATGACCGTGCGCTGGTTTGCCCGGCGTGCAGCTATCGCTCTTATCCGAAAATATCCCCGTGTGTGATTGGCGTTGTGCGCAAAGGACGGACATTATTGCTCGCCCACTCAAATCGCCACCGCACCGCCATGTATTCCTGTCTCGCCGGTTTTATTGAAGCTGGCGAAACGGCCGAGGAAGCACTGGCACGGGAAATATTTGAAGAAGCCGGAGTACAGATTAAAAACCCACGCTATCTTGTCTCGCAAGCATGGCCATTCCCGCACCAGTTAATGCTCGGATATTTATGCGACTACGACAGTGGTGAACTGAACATCGACACGACTGAACTGGAAAGTGCCGACTGGTTTGATATTGATAAACTGCCACAACTGCCGGCACCACAGACGGTGGCGCGAAAATTAATTGAAGCGGCAGTAGCGCTGATCAGAGAAGACGATAAATATTAAGCCATTTTCTTAACATTAAACCGTGTCATATAAATGCAGGAACTCTGCGGATACTGTCAGCGGAAGCTCCTGCAGGCGGTTGCAGCACAGCCAGGGTGTCTCAGAATAATTCTGCACAGTTTCGCGTGAGTGCTGCAGAATGCCTTCAGCGTGGCGCCCTGATCTGAACTTTTCAGTAAGCCGAAGCGGGCACTGAATTATTCAGAGGTGCCCTGGATATTTTTTGCACCAAAGGCAATTTTATTATTGTCCAGGTCGCGCACATAGGCCGAGAAACGCGGCCCTCTCTGGCCGGGTTTGCCTTCACAGCTTCCGCCCAGCTCAATGGCTTTGTTATACAGCCGGATCACTTCATCCTCAGAATCAAGGCTGAAACCCAGCATGGTGCCGTTGCCACTGGTCGCTGCGTTCTGATCAAAAGGAATTGCCACGGCAAAGGCTCCGTCTTCATCCTCACCCTGCCAGAAGGTCATACGCTCGGTGGCAAAGGTCTGGCGCATCTCCGTATTTTCGAACAATGCATCATAGAACTTAACCGCTGCTTCCATATTGTTGGTGCCAAACACAAAGTAATTCATCTTCATTATGGTTCTCCTTCAGAAAGCAGCGAGGATAAAGGCACCTGGTGACAGAAAGTGTCAGCAGTATTGATATCACAATACTTCGCCGGCACAGCAGCGAGCCGCAGGCATGGCCAGCGTTTATGACCTGTTTTGTGTAACGGCTTTGCAGCCTGTTAATGTGTCAGCAGGCTGGTGAATTATCCCAGCGCCAGCACCGTTCCCTGCAATACCAGAAATCCAAAAATACCGGCAATCACATCGTCAATCATAATGCCGAAACCGCCATGGACTTTGGCATCCAGCCATTTAATCGGCCAGGGTTTGAGGATGTCGAAAAAACGGAACAGCACAAAGCCGTAGAGCAGCCAGCCCATATCAGTGAGCACATCGCCACTGTGAGGCAGCCACAACAGGGTAATCCACACACCAATCCATTCGTCCCAGACAATACCGCCGTGATCGTGCACACCGAGGTCGCGTGAGGTGATTTCACACAGCACAACGCCTAAGGCAAAACCGGCGATCAGAATGCCCAGATACGGCAGTGTGGGGACTCCCTGCAGCAAAAAATACCAGAAAGGTAAGGCGGCCAGCGTGCCGAAGGTACCGGGTGCTTTCGGTGCCAGACCAGAACCTAAACCAAAGGCCAGCAAATGAATGGGATTTTTAAGATTGGGGCGTACAGCAGACTGGTTGACTGAGTTGCTCACAGGGTTCTCCGGCTGACCTGTTTCAGGCCAGCATCTGACCCTCGTTGATAGCGGTGGATGATAGCAGCCGGGCGGGATTAATTTCCATGATGGTCACTTCATTCCCGCCAATACGGATGCCTTTCAGCCAGCCGCGGGCAAAGGGCGGCATATAGTCCTGCTGCTCTTTTTCCAGCTGTGCGGCGTTGCAGCTGAATACCTCGCCGACGTCATCGACCCGCAGGCCGAGGGTTTGTTGTTCGCTGCTCTGCAGCATGATTACGGTCGGACGGATGCTGCTGCGCACCATTGCGGACACTTCGGCGAACAGGTCGCGCAGGCGTTGCAGCGTATTGCTGCCCTGATTGTTCAGGATCTGCAGCGCTTCTTCGGCCTGATCGTTATCACGCAGGGTGAGCAGCTGATCGGCGAGGGCGTGAATGCGCTTATGTGGCTCATCAAAGCTGCGCAGTACATGCTGCAACTGGTTGTCTTCGGTTTGGAAATGGTCGTACCACTGGCCGAATTTGCACTGGTGCGGGTCACGCGCCAGATCAAAACTGCCGCCATGTTGCAGACAGTTTTTTAAGGTATTAAGCCAGTTGATATGGTCCTGCTCGCGCGCCTGCAGTAACGCCAGTAAATCGCGGCTTTTGCTGCGCTCAGATGGCTGATTAAGCAGACGTGCCAGCGACAGAATAATGCAGGCCTGGCCTTCAAACTCCACCATATCGAATTGCTGGCCTTTACCGGTGGCAACCTGGGTGGGCGTCAGAGCACTTTCGGCGGCAATAAAACGCACGCTTTCAATGGGGACGGCAAAGTGCTGGCGGGCGTGGCGGAAGCTGAGGTATTCCATGCTGAGTCCTTGGCGTGGGCATCATGCAGCGCTTGGCTGGGAGTGAATATGCCCAAGTATAGACCGCGATATCTGTCTTGCCGGGTTGTCGCGGCCAGCCTGCTCAGAGCGTATCGATGGGGTCGATATCCAGATTCCAGCGCACCTTCGATAAGCCCTTATGCTGCTCAAGAAAATGCACCAGTGCTGCCGCGGTACGGTGCAGTACACTGCGTTCGGCAGCGTAAAACTGCAGCTGAAAACGGAAGCGGCCATTGCGCCGTTCCATGATGGCGGGGAAGGGGCCAAGCAGGGTAACCGGTGCCTGCCAGCTGGCGCCACTGTGGTTCTGCAGCCATTGCTGCACAAAGGCGCGTGCCTGTTGCAGCAGTTGCTGCGCCTGCATCCGGTCTTCGCATTCACTGCGCAGTAACGCCATATGGCTGTACGGCGGCAGCTGCTGTTGCTGGCGTTCCTGCAGCAGTGACAGCGCCAGTGCGTGGTAGCCGCTGTCGAGCAGCAGGTTAAGCAGCGGGTGCTCGGCGTACAGGGTCTGAATCCACACTTCACCCGGCGCTTCTTCACGCCCGGCGCGGCCGGCCACCTGACAGATTAATTGCGCGCTGTGTTCCATGCCGCGGAAATCGGCGCTGAATAAACCGGCGTCGGCGTCCAGCACCACCACCAGAGTAACATCGGGAAAGTGGTGGCCTTTGGCCAGCATCTGGGTGCCGACCAGAATGCAGGGGCCACCGCGGTGAATATCGTCGAACAGATTATCGAACGCCTGCTTGCTGCGGATGGTGTCGCGGTCGACCCGGCGCACCGGCACCTGCGGGAACAGCACGGCCAGCTGATCCTGAATTTTTTCGGTGCCCTGACCAATACCTTCCACCTGATGGCTGCCACATTGCGGACACACCGCCGGCACTCCCTGCTGGAAGTCGCAGTGGTGGCAGTGCAGATGCGGCGGATACTGATGCAGCGTCAGGCGTGCATCACAGCGGCGGCATTCGGCCATCCAGCCGCAGTCACGACAGGCCAGCAGCGGCGCAAAACCGCGGCGGTTAATAAACACCAGCACCTGTTTGCCGCTGGTTAAATGTTTGTGCATGGCATTCAGCACCGGCTGGGCGAAACCGGCGGTCAGCGGCTGATGCAGAATGCTGTGCAGCTTCATGCCCGGCGCTTTGGCATTACCGGCGCGCTGGCTCAGTTTCAGGTGCAGGTATTTACCGCTGAGGGCGTTGTACAGGGTTTCCAGCGAGGGCGTGGCTGAACCGAGCACGATAGGTACGCCGGCTTTGTGCGCCCGCACCAGAGCAAAGTCGCGCGCCGAATAGCGCAGGCCATCCTGCTGCTTAAATGAGGCATCGTGTTCTTCGTCGAGAATAATCAGGCCGAGGTCGGGCATCGGCGTGAATACCGCCGAACGGGTGCCAATGAGAATGCGTGCACCGCCTTCACTCACCTGACGCCAGCCCTGCAGACGCTCGCGGTCATTCAGGCCGGAATGCAACATGGCGATGGGCACATTAAAACGCGCCTGAAAGCGGCGTACGGTTTGTGGTGTCAGACCGATTTCCGGTACCAGCACCAGTGCCTGTTTGCCCGCCGCCAGTACCTGCTCGATCAGACGCAGATAAACCTCGGTTTTGCCCGAGCCGGTTACGCCCTCAAGCAGACAGGCACGAAAGTGATGCAGCTCCGGTTCAAGTGCCTTCAGTGCACTCTGCTGTTGCGGGTTCAGGCTGTGAAAGCGCTGATTCTCCTGAATAACCGGCGGCAGTGGCAGCTGCTGGCGTTCCTCAATCAGTCCGGCGTCGGCCAGGCTGCGCAGCTGTGCAAGGGTAAATCCCTGAGCCGTCAGTTCGCTGTGTGGCCATTGCGGGCTTTGCTGAAATAACTGCCACAGCGCCTGTTGTTTGCTGCCGCGCAGGGCTTTGGCCGGTTCATCTGCGGTTTTCAGCCAGACCCGTTCGTCGGCCTCGCTCAGCTCACAGCCACGGCGCAGCATGGTCGGCAGCATATGCTCCAGCACTTCGCCCATGCTGTGGTGATAGTAATCGGCCAGCCAGCGGCACAGCGCCAGACTGTGTTCGTCGATCAGTGGGGTGTCGTCAAGGCGCGCCAGCAGCGGTTTCAGCTTATTAGCGGGGACATCCGACTGATCACGGCAGCTGAGCACGATGCCCAGCAGCAGCTGACGGCCAAATTCCACCCGCACGCGCTGGCCAGGCCGATAGTGATCCGGCGTTTCTCCGGGCAGCGGCAAGTAGTCAAAAGTGCGGCGTAGCGGGAGGGGAAGAGCAATTTCGACAACAAAAAAGGACATGAAAAGACTTGCTGCTTAGGTCGGCTCTGGTATTATGCGCGTCCTTATTGCCCATGCAAGGGCAAGTTTTTGTAATCCAGTAGCGCGGTACTTGTGGAGAGAAGATTCGCAAGTGGCGGCGTGAAGACCCAAGAGGTGTCCCATGAAAGAAGGTATTCATCCTGAGTACGCTGCTCTGGAAGCAACTTGCTCCTGCGGCAACGTGATCAAAACCAAATCCACTAAGCCTGGTACTATGTACCTGGACGTGTGCTCCGCTTGCCACCCGTTCTACACTGGTAAGCAGAAAGTTGTTGATACCGGTGGTCGTATCGACCGCTTCAACAAGCGTTTCGGTGCTTTCAAGAAGTAATAAAGCCCGAACCGAAAAAACCCGCCTTGTGCGGGTTTTTTTATGCCCGCCGTCCATGGCGGGCCCCTGCGGGCCGCGCTGAAGCGCGTTAAGCTGCGTTCCATACTGCGCTTTTATGCCCGCCGTCCATGGCGGGCACCCTGCGGGCCATTGCTGCGCAATGTTGACCAACGCTCCCGGCGTTGATGCTATGCCTGACATCTGACATCTGACATCTGACATCTGACATCCGACATCCGACATCCGACATCCGACATCCGACATCCGACATCCGACATCCGACATCCGACATCCGACATCAGCTCTCACTGCGCCGCCAGTTCCCAGCTTTGCTGGCAGCGCTGCATATATTGCGCATAGATCGTCAGGCCGACCGCAGGGCCAACGGCAGCGCTGTCGGCGCACAGGTTGGCAATCAATTCTTCCGATACCCGGCTAAGACGGTTAATCCGCTGCTGCAGGGCATCGCCTTCGCGTTGTTCCAGCGCCAGGGCTTTATCCACACCGGCCAGACGTTGCTGCCACTCCTGTTGTTGCGCACTGGCCTGTTGCTGCTGAGCCAGTAACTGCTGCTGTGCGGCAGTGATCTGATGTTGGTATTCCTGCTGCGTCTGCCGCCACTCAGTCCGTTCCTGCTGCTGTACGGTTAACTGCTGTGCCAGTTGTTGCTGACCGGATTGCAGACTTTGCTGCAGGCTCAGGAGTTGCTGTTGCAGACTGTGGATATGTTGCTGCTGGCTGAATGTGAGGCTGGCAGTGGTGATGCACAGTAACAGCAAGGCAAGCAGCATCATGCGTGGAGCAGTCATGGCAGGCCAAAGGGAGGCGCCTGTGCCTGCAGAAGTATCAGTGCGCGTCGCAATTGGCTGCGGCGGCAGGTTTTCTGCACCTGTGGTGTGGACTGAGGCCTCAACGGCAGCCTCGTCGGGGCTGGTTGTCACGGGTTCGTTAAGCAGACTCTGGCGGGCGGCCAGTAGCTGATTCAGGGTATGACAGAGTGCCTGCTGTTCGGCGGGCTGGTGCTGCTGCAGTAGCTGGGTAGCCGTCTGGCGCAGTTGGTGCTGACAGGCAGCCTCAATATCCTGCGCCTGATTGCTCAGGGTTCCCAGCAGCTGTCTGGCTGCAGCCTGATCGCTTTCCTGTGTTGTATTGCGGGTCTGTGTCATCGTCAGCTCCTTCACGCGATGAGTGGCCGTAACATCCTCGGCTGCTGCGGCTGTTCCGGCAATCAGGCGAAGCGGCGAATCTGCATTTGCTGAACGAAGAATGCGCCAATGTTGTCAGAAGTGGTCGGGTGGTAACGCAGACTGTGCCGCGCCGGGATGACTGTTGTATGACGCTGTCAGGCCTGTTGTGTTGGTGTATCGGTTTGTTGATTGGCGCGACAGCCAATCCGTTACTAAACTTATCCTGTCATTCGTATACAGAGAGCTTTTTGTGACAAGACGCGAAGAAGGTGAAGAAGAGCTGAGCGAAGCCCAGCGTCTGGCACTGCTGGAAGACACCGTATCGACCAACCGGGTTGTGCTGATGATCATCGCTGTGCTGGCAGTGGTGGCGATATCTGTGGCGGTAACCGTCGCGGTGGTTAAGCTGATGCAGCCGGATGTGACCTATGTCGACAGTAAGAGTTTTGCCAAGCTGGAGCGGGACGTTGGTATTCTGAAAGAGGCGGCTATCGCCTACGAGCAGAGCATGGCCGACACCAAAAATATTCTCGACAGCAGTAATGCCACGGCGTTTAAGGCGTTGATGCTGGAGCAGGAAAAAAGCTATCAGCTGCATCTGAATGCCCTCAAACAGGGGATGCGTGATCTGGCTCGTATGGTGCCCGGCTCGCGCACCTGGCTGGATATTTACGAAGAACAAATGGACGAGGCGCTGGCCGAAAGCCGCGCGCGTATGAACCGTTTGTCGCGTCTGCAGACTTCGGCCCTGCCGGATGTTGAGGCGATTCCTCTGCCTGACAGAGGAGAACCGGTACCGGTTCTGAACTGATGACTCCGCTCAGGCATAAAAAACGGCGTGCACTGCACGCCGTTTTTTATGCCTGTTGTTTACCGGTCAGGATGTTCAGCCGCGATGATCAGACACAAAAGGATTGGTACGGCGCTCGTGGCCAAAGGTGGATTCCGGGCCGTGGCCGGGAATAAAGGTTATGTCGTCACCGAGCGGGAATAATTTGTCACGGATAGAAGACACCAGCTCGGCATGGTTGCCCTTAGGGAAATCGGTGCGGCCGATGGAGCCCTGAAAAATCACATCACCGACAATCGCCAGCTGGTCGGCAGCGCTGTAAAACACCACATGGCCGGGGGTGTGTCCGGGGCAGTGAATCACATCCAGCTCAACCCCGCCGACCTGTACTTTATCGCCATCGTTAAGCCAGCGGTCCGGGGTAAAGATCTCGGCCTGCGGAAAACCAAACATCGCCGATTGTTGCGGCAGTCCCTGAATCCAGAACAGATCACCTTCGTGCGGCCCTTCAATCGGCAGGCTCAGACGGCGTGCCAGCTCGGCGGTGCCACCGGCATGATCGATATGGGCGTGGGTCAGCAGGATTTTTTCGACCCGTGCGCCCATAGCGTCTGCCTGTTGCAGGATACGTTCAATATCGCCGCCCGGATCGACGATGGCAGCCGCTTTGGTGGCATTACACATCAGGATGGAGCAGTTCTGGGCAAAGGCGGTAACGGGAACAATGGCAACAGATAAAGACATGAACAGGGGCTCTGGTTTGCAATAAAAACGCAAGGGTAGCCTAACAGGAGGGATGGGAGAAGCCCGCAGGCTTCTCCCGCTGGTGCAGTAACGTGCGGCTCAGAAGGCCATGATTTTCGGTTTGACCCCGGCAAACTGCGGCATGGTCATACCGGCATCGGCATTCACATAGGTGGGGTCGGCGATGGTGTAGCGTTTGCCCTGCCAGCTCCAGTTATCGCCCTGTACGCCGCCGTTAAAGGCAACGGCGGTGGCGACGTGTCCCGGGTAATCGAGAATTACGACATCCAGCCCCAAGAGCGATTCGGTCAGCCAGGCAAACAGCGCCGCACGGTCTTCACAGTCAGAGTAGGGGTAGTGCAGGGTTTCCAGTGGGAAAAGGTAATTTTCCTCGTGGAACTGCTCATCGTCGGTCTGGTAGGCGAATGCCGTCTGCACAAAGCGCAGCAGGTGATTCACCGCTTCCTGCTCACTTTTCCCGGCGACGACCGGGCGCAGCTGATTGAGCAGCGATTCGCTGGTCACCGCCGGTAAGCCGGCTTTGAAGTAGTTCGGCAACGACAGCTGTGGATAGCTGCTGAAGTAGCTGACGAAACGCTGCGGATACGCCACTTTGATGTTGTATGACTGATCGCGGTATTTAAATGTCAGCTGGCGCTGTTCTTCGCTGCCGCCAATGGCAAAACGGTTCGGCTGGCTGAAATCAAGGGCGCGCGAGCCTTCGTCATGCTGGCCTTCGTAGGTAAATACTTTGCCGGGCTTCAGTGCTTTTTCGTTCAGGTTAATGGCGTAATATTTTTTATTTCCGAGGCGGAAAAAAGTAACGCCAAACATTTCCTGTTCAGACGTCAGCAGCAGATGAACTTTGTCGTTATAAGCGACGCGGGCATCGTAACCGGCTTTTACCAGCAGGAACCAGCTGGTCAGCTTACGGCTGGTGCTGTCTTTATGCAGGGCGCGGGCAAACTGATCAAACAGCTGGGCGCTGCCCCAGTCGTTCAGGCCCAGACGCTGTGCTGCAGCCTGCAGTGCCTGCACCGTTGGCTTGTGCTCAGCACTGGCCAGTTGCTGCCAGTATGAAGCAATTTTTTCGTTATTAATTTTACCGCTGAAATTGCGTTTGAATTTGGCGTTATACGGAATTTCGATAGCATTTCCGTAGAAACCAAAACGTGCAACCGGGCCGCTGAGCGGTGGTTTTTTTGCGGGTTTTTCTGCTACCGGTTTATCCAGTGTTGGCTTTTCTGTGGCTGGTTTGTCGTCAACCGGTGGCTTGGCCAGAGGTGGCTTGATCAGCTCCGGAGCCGGTGGTTTGGGCGCAGGAACTTCTGCGACCGGCGGCAGCTCGGGCAGGGTGACTTTGGGCGTATCATCTACCGCTGGTTTGGCATCTGGCTTGGCAGAAGCCGGAATTTCCGGCAGGTCGACCGGTTTGGGTTTTGGGTCGCGCAGCTCGGCAGGCTTCACATCAACCGGTTGCCATTTCTGCTGCAGAAACTGAATAAAGGCTTTGTCGTTTTCATCCAGATAGGTCTGAAAATCGCCACGTGTTTTCTTTAACCATTGTTCATATTCAGACTCGGCTGTTGCTATAGCCGACAGACTGAGTGCTGGTAAGACACAAAGGTAAACAGAGAGCTTTGCTGGAAATTTCATCGGGATTCCTCGCATAAAAAAGCCGGCAGACGCCGGCTTCTTATTATGATCGTGCGTCAGCGTTAAACGCTTACTGCATGTTGGAAATTTCAGAAGCCAGTTCGTCAAAAGACTTCTCGGCCTGGAATTTCTGCCACAGGGCACGCTCATTGTTCATTGAGGTTTTGATTGCCTGTTCCGCCAGTTTATTAACGGTGTCAGCATCCAGACCAACCAGAACTACGATACCGCCGCTTGGGGTTGGCATCTGACGGAAGATTTTAGAACCTACCAGAGTTTCTTTGGTGATCTGTTTGGTTACAGAAGTATTAACGCGATCAACGGTTTCAGAGTCACCGGTACCAGTGGTTTCGGCGTACTGTTTGATCATGTTCTGCACTTCCACTTTCATGGTTTGTGCCAGTTCAACACGGGCAGCGGTTGCAGCCATCTGCTTCATGAAGTTAGGGCCGGCAGCAGATTTGTCAGCGTAGCCAACAGCAGACAGATCCAGACCATCAACCGGAGCACCACACACCCACTCAGGAGCGGCCTGACCAGAACCGTCAGCAAAGATGCAGCTGGCTACCGGAGCCGGAGCTGGTTTATTGGATGCACAGGCGACCAGCAGGCTGGTCGTGGCTACAGCAAATAAAGTACGAAGTTTCATCTTCCTCTCCTTGATGAAGTGAGCGGTTTAATAAAGCTCAAAAGGTGTGCCGAGAATAGCGGATGCTATGGCAAAATGCCACACGGGATTATGGCGGATGTGAGACGGATCAAAGATGAAAAATATGGCGCTGGCAACGGCATTATTTATAACAGTTTTATTACAGAATGGCTGTGCCGGAACCCCGGCTCAGGACGGCGTGCCGGCGTGGATTATGAATCCGGGTAACGGCGTAGTGGCATCCTGTGGGTTTAATATTAAAGGCCGTTATGCCCAGGAAGAATGCGCATTGCAGCGTGCCCGCGAGCGTCTGGCGGCGCAGCAGGGCGTGGAAATCAGCAGCGTGTCTTATTTATCGGAACGGGTGCGCAACGACGCCAGCAGTGTCAGTCTGAATAAAGAGACTGTGGAAAAAGTCAGTGGCGTAACGGTAAAAGCGCGTATCCGTGACACCTGGTATGACGCCCAGCGGGATGAATATTACGTCTGGCTGGAAAGCCATTAACGATCAGAAAACAGGCTGAACGGCCCGTGGCGGAACAATAAATTCCGCAGCGTGCCGTTCAGTCCGGGTTCAGTCAGGGGCTTTTTCTCTGATTAAACAGCCTCAGTGCTGGTGGCCACCGGCACCGTGAGCGTGCTTATGCGCAATCTCTTCAGCGGTTGCTTCACGTACAGCAACGATATCCACTTCAAACTTCAGTGTCTTGCCGGCCAGCGGGTGGTTGGTATCGACGTCGGCCATAAAGCGGCCCACTTTAACGATGGTTACCTGACGGGTGCCCTGTTCGGTTTCGACCCAGGCAACCATACCTTTCTTCCAGTTTTTTGCGCCCTGCAGATGCTTGACCGGTACGCGAGTGACGGTATCGGCCTGACGTTCGCCATAGGCCTGATCCGGGGTCAGGGTGATGCTGATGTGCTCACCGGCTTCTTTGCCGGCAACGGCCTGTTCAAATCCGGCAATCATATTGTTGTGGCCGTGCAGATAAGCGATGGCTTCGCCACCGGCATCTTTATTGGTGCTTTCGATCAGCTGGTCCTGCTCGTCGAACAGGCTGTAGTGCAGCTGCACCACGGTATCCTTGGCGATGATCATGATGATTTCCCCATAAACATTAAAAGGCGCGAGTATCGGTTCCGGCCCGGTCTTTGGCAACACCTGTCGCGTTCTGGCGGTTACGCAGCGGGGTGACTTGATTTGTTGTCACCGGCCCCCATATCGGTTACTCGTGCATCAGAAAGCAGGAAATTTTCATGACAACTATTGTATCCGTACGCCGTGGTAATGATGTGGTGATTGGCGGTGACGGGCAGGTTTCTCTGGGCAATACCGTAATGAAAGGTAATGCCCGCAAGGTGCGGCGCCTGTACAACGATCAGGTGCTGGCCGGTTTTGCCGGGGGAACGGCCGATGCCTTTACCCTGTTTGAAAAATTTGAAGCGCAGCTGCAGAAGCACCATGGGCAACTGACCCGGGCTGCGGTTGAGCTGGCGAAAGAGTGGCGTTCTGACCGTGCGCTGCGCAAGCTCGAAGCCATTCTGGCGGTTGCCGACCATACGGCGTCGCTGATCATCACCGGTAACGGCGATGTGTTGCAGCCGGAAAACGATCTGATTGGCGTAGGCTCTGGTGGTAATTACGCGCTGGCATCGGCCCGTGCATTGCTGGAAAACACCGAGTTAAGCGCACGTGAAATCGTTGAAAAAAGTCTGAATATTGCTGCAGATATCTGTGTATTTACCAACAGCAACCTCACTATCGAAGAACTGAAGGCGGGAGAATAATCCATGAGCCAGATGACCCCGCGCGAAATCGTGCATGAACTCGACCGCCATATTATCGGGCAGCACAATGCCAAACGCTCGGTTGCCATTGCGCTGCGTAACCGCTGGCGCCGGATGCAGCTGCAGCCGGAACTGCGCGATGAAGTAACGCCAAAAAATATCCTCATGATTGGCCCGACCGGTGTGGGTAAAACCGAAATTGCCCGCCGTCTGGCGAAGCTGGCCAATGCGCCTTTTATTAAGGTTGAAGCCACCAAATTCACCGAAGTCGGTTATGTCGGTAAAGATGTTGAATCCATTATCCGCGATCTGACCGAAACCGGTCTGAAGCTGCTGCGTGAGCAGGAGATGGTGAAGGTTGCCAGCCGTGCCGAACTGGCCGCGGAAGAACGCATTCTGGATGTACTGTTACCGCCGCCGCGCAGCAGCACAACCAGCTGGGACACTACCGAAGAGCCAAAAACAGAAGACAGCTCAACGCGTCAGGTTTTCCGTAAAAAGCTGCGTGAAGGGCAGCTGGATGACAAAGAGATTGAAATCGATCTGGCACAGGTCAGCGTTGGTGTGGAAATTATGGCACCTCCTGGCATGGAAGAAATGACCAGTCAGCTGCAGAGCATGTTTTCCAACCTCGGCGGCGAAAAGAAAAACAAACGTAAATTAAAAATCAAAGAAGCTTTCAAGCAGCTGCGCGACGAAGAAGCCGCAAATATGCTGAATATGGACGAGCTGAAAGCCCGTGCACTGGAGCTGGTGGAGCAGAATGGCATCGTCTTTATTGATGAAATCGATAAAGTCGCCAAGCGTCACGAAAGTGGCTCCGGTGGCGATGTGTCGCGTGAAGGTGTACAGCGTGACCTGCTGCCATTAATCGAAGGCTGCACCGTCAGCACCAAATACGGCATGGTTAAAACCGACCATATTCTGTTTATTGCCTCCGGTGCTTTCCATCTGTCCAAGCCTTCCGATCTGATTCCGGAATTGCAGGGCCGTCTGCCAATCCGTGTTGAGCTGGAAGCGCTGACGCCGGATGACTTTAAGCGTATTCTGACCGAGCCAAAAGCATCGCTGACCGAACAGTATAAAGCGTTACTGAAAACCGAAGGGCTGGACATTCACTTCACTGACGATGCGATCAAACGCCTGGCAGAAATTGCCTTTGAGGTGAATGAGAGCACAGAAAATATCGGTGCCCGCCGTCTGCATACCATTATGGAGCGACTGCTGGAGCAGGTGTCTTTTGACGCAACCGATATGACCGAAGCGGTTAATATCGATGCCGCCTATGTTGAGAAGCAATTGGGCGATCTGGCCCGCGATCAGGACCTGAGTCAGTTTATTCTCTGACACAGAGACGGATAAAAAAGGGAGGCGCTCAGGCCTCCCTTTTTTATGGGTAAAGTTATTGGTGTGCTTTAAATTCTGAAACGTTCGATCAGTTTTACCAGAGCTTCGCTGCTGTCCGACAACTTCTGTCCGTACTGATCAGTTTTGATCATATTGTCGGCGATATGTCCTGACGACTCGGCGATGCGGATAACGTTGCCGCTGATTTCGTTGGCCGCGGCACTTTGTTCCTCAACCGCACTGGCAATACTCAGGTTCATCTCGGTAATGGTGCTGACGGCGGCACTGATGGTTGATATCGCATCCAGCGCCTGTTGTGAGGTGGCCGAGGTCGATTCGGAATTCTTAACGTTTTCTTCCATCGAGTTTACGGCGCTTGCGGCCTGCTCCTGCAGACGGGAAATCATTTTATTAATTTCTTCCGTGGATTCCTGAGTGCGCGAGGCGAGGGTGCGCACTTCGTCGGCGACCACGGCAAAGCCGCGGCCCTGTTCACCGGCACGGGCGGCTTCGATCGCAGCGTTAAGTGCCAGCAGGTTGGTTTGTTCGGCAATGCCGCGGATAACATCCAGTACCGAACCGATGGCATCAGTTTCACTGCGCAGGCCCTGGATCACTTCACAGGAATTCTGAATATCTGCCGCCAGATTGCCGATACGCTGTTGTGTTCCCTGCATGGTTTTCATACCGCTGCGGGCATTTTCGTCGACTTCCCGCGCCGCTGCAGCAGCACGTTCAGCATTACCGGCAACTTCATGAATGGTCTGGCTCATTTCGTTGGAGCCGGTAGCGGCCAGGTCGGTCTGTTGCAGCTGATCATCGGTGAGACGGCGTGTTTCAGCGCTGACCGTCGCAATCTCCCGCGTCAGCTGTGCCAGCAGTTCTGAGGCGGTTTTACTTTCGCTGACCACCTGATGAATCTGACCAATAAAGGTATTGAAAGCGCGGGCAATATTGGTAATTTCATCCCGTCCCTGCGCCGGCAGGCGCTGGGTCAGATCGCCTTCACCGCGGGCAATATCATCCATCGCGCTGGTAATCAGTTGCAGCGGCTGGCGGATACTGCCGGATACCAGCATGATGACCGCAAGCAGCAGCAGGATAAAGATCAGGCTGGTGGTAATCAGGCTGGTGGCATTCACCCAGAAGGCGGTCATCACATCGTCGGTATAAACACCGGTACCAACAATCCAGTCCCAGGGTTTGAAGTGTTTAACGTAGCTGACCTTGGATACCGGATCTGAGCTGCCAGCCTTTGGCCAGTAGTAGTGGACGTAATTGCCTTCGGGTTTGCTTTTTGCTGCTTTTACGATTTCGCGGAACAAATACAGGCCGTTGGGGTCTTTAACGTCGTTCACGTTTTGCCCCTCCAGCTCGGCTTTTGCGCCATGAACAACAACGACAGGTGCTGAGTCGTTAACCCAGAAATATTCATTGCCGTTGTAGCGTAATTCGCGGATAGCATTCTTCGCCAGCGTTTGTGCTTCTGTTACCGGCATGCCTTGCTGGCTGAGCTGGTAATAATGATCAATCAGGCTGTAAGCACTGTCGATCTGCTGTTTAACGCCCAGTTGTTTGCCATAACTGATGGTGTCGTAAATATGTTTCATGGCCTGTGTCTGAATGAGCAGGACACAGACAATCACGGCGCTGAGAATGACCCATAAACGGGCACGGATACTGATATTGCGTAAAGAACTCATAGGCAGCTCAATCTCACCGATAGTAAACTACGTCAGGTACAGCTGGAGCCTGATTCTGATAGGCACACCTTGTATGCCTGATATAAAAGTGTAGCGTGGTTTGTCTTATATGCGCGTTATCCTTACTCCCGGAGTGGAATAACAGTGATTCCAAAAGCAATAAAAGTGAAGAAAGTCAGCCACTGTCTTGAGTTGACCTATGGTGAGCAGTCTTATGAGCTGCCTTACGAATTTCTGCGCGTGCATTCACCATCGGCAGAAGTCCGTGGTCATGGTGTCGGCAATGAGGTGTTACAGAGTGGTAAAAAAGATGTGGTATTACTGCGCATTGAGCCGGCCGGTAATTACGCGCTGAAGCTGGTATTTGACGATGGCCATGATTCAGGTCTGTATGACTGGAGTTATCTCTATCATTTGTGCACGCATCGTGATGAACTGTGGGCTGATTACCTGCAGCGCCTGCAACAGGCCGGAAAAAGCCGCGAAAGCGCGCAAATCAACTTTAAAGCCCTGTAAACATCCGTGTAACCGTTATACTGGGCGCAAATCAGGGCCTGTTCACACGAAGTGAACCGTGCCTGCTGAGAGACAGTTTTTCTCAGAACAAGGAGAGAGTAGTGATATTAGCGGGCTAAATGAATGACGAGCGACGAAGTTGATGGGAAAAACTGGCCTCAGCCCGAAGGGTTATGGCTAAAAATCCCTCACTCTGTATTGTTGTCCGTTCGCTTAACCTGTTACCAATCTGTCTGGAACAGATTTACGTGCTGCTCGAAGGGAAAGCACGGGGATGTGTTGAACATCCCACACTCTCAGCGCCTCGTCTGAGATATTTTTAGCCGAAACAGGCCTGTTTAATTCGTGTAAACAGGCCCTAATTACAGGAGCCGCACATTGACGGATTCCAACGCACCAAAAGCCCCGTTCCATGATCCTAATGCCGAGGCCGAAGCGCAAAAATATGAAAACCCGGTTGCCAGCCGCGATGCCCTGCTGGCATTGCTGGAGCAACTGGGCCACCCGGCTACCCACGCGCAAGTCTGCGAAGCCCTGGGTGAAACCGATGAAGACCGCGTAGAAGCTCTGCGTCGTCGCCTGATCGCGATGTCGCGTGATGGCCAGCTGATCAGCAACCGTCGCAGCCAGTTTGCGCCGCTGCGCAAAGTCGATCTGGTTACCGGTGTGGTCATGGGTCATCGCGATGGTTATGGCTTTGTACTGCGTGACGGTGCTGATGATGTGTACCTGTCTAACCGCCAGATGAGCAAAGTTTTTCACGGTGACCGCGTTGCGGTACAGATTCTGGGCCTTGATCGCCGTGGCCGTCCGGAAGGCAAAATTGTTGAAGTGCTGGAGCGTAATACCCAGCAGATTGTCGGCCGTTACTTTGATCAGTCCGGTGTCGGCGTCGTACAGCCGGATAATAAACGCGTATCACAGGAAATCCTGATTCCGCCGGTTGGCCGTAAAGGCGCTGAGCATGGTCAGTTTGTGGTAGTACAGATTGTTGAACAACCCAAGCCCGGCGGCTTACCTATGGGTGAAGTGGTCGAAGTGCTGGGTGATCATCTGGCACCGGGGATGGAAATTGATGTTGCCATCCGCAGCCATAATATTCCGCACGAGTGGCCGGAGGCCGTGCTTGTAGAAGCTAAAAAGCTGCCGGAACAGGTCAAAGATAAAGACAAACACAGCCGCATTGACCTGCGCAGGCTGCCTTTTGTCACCATCGACGGTGAAGACGCCAAAGACTTCGACGATGCCGTTTATTGCGAACCTAACCGCAAAACCGGTGGCTGGCGTTTATACGTGGCGATTGCCGATGTATCCCACTACGTACAGGTTGGTTCGGCGCTGGATGTTGAAGCGCACGGTCGTGGCAACTCGGTGTATTTCCCTGAGTTTGTGGTACCGATGCTGCCGGAAAAACTGTCCAACGGTTTATGCTCGCTGAACCCGGAAGTAGATCGTCTGGTGATGGTATGTGAAATGACTATCTCCAAGGCCGGGAATATTTCCGGTTATCAGTTTATGGAAGGTGTTATCCACTCCCATGCGCGCCTGACCTATAACAAGGTCTGGAAAATGCTGCAGCCGGAGCGCGGTGACGACGGCGATGCCTGGCGCGAACACTACAAAGACGTTGTGCCGCATCTGGAAAATCTCTACGCCCTGTATAAAACCCTGCGTGCCAAACGCGAAGAGCGTGGTGCGATGGATTTTGATTCGGTCGAAACCCGTATCGTGTTCGATGCTGAGCGTAAAATTCAGGAAATCGTACCGACCGAACGTAACGCGGCCCATATGCTGATTGAAGAATGCATGCTGGCTGCCAACGTTTGTGCTGCCGATTTCTTCCAGCGTTATGACGTGCCGGCACTGTATCGTGTGCATAACGGCCCGAGTGCAGAAAAACTCGAAAACCTGAAATCTTTCCTCGCTGAAGTCGGTTTGTCCATGCCGCATGGTCAGGACCCGTCGCCGAAAGATTATCAGGCATTGCTGAGCCAGATTGGCGACCGTCCGGATTCACATTTAATCCAGACCGTGCTGCTGCGCTCGCTCAGTCAGGCCGTTTATAAGCCGGATAACGAAGGTCATTTTGGTCTGGCTTATAAAGCCTATACCCACTTCACTTCGCCAATCCGCCGTTACCCCGATCTGCTGGTACACCGTGGTCTGCGCAGCGTGATCCGCAGCGAACGTGAATGCAAACACGTAAAACGTGCAGACGGTGCCAAACCACTGGCCCAGAAAACCATTTACCCATACGACACCGCAGCGATGGTGGTGATGGGTGAGCACTGCTCGATGACCGAGCGCCGTGCCGATGATGCTACCCGTGACGTGGTCGACTTCCTCAAGTGCGAATTTATCAGCGACCGTATCGGTGAAGAATTCGAAGGGGTTATTACCGCGGTTACCGGCTTTGGCTTATTCGTTGAATTAAAAGACGTCTATGTCGAAGGTCTGGTGCATATCAGTGGTCTGGCAAACGATTACTACCACTTTGATGCCGTGAAACATCGTCTGGTCGGTGAGCGCACGCGCCGCAGTTTCCGCCTTGGCGATAAGCTCTGGGTAAGGGTCATGAACGTGAACCTCGACGAACGTAAAGTCGATTTCGAACTGACCACTGCACCGGTTAACGCCAGACGCAGCAAAGCCAGCGATCTGCCAACGCCTGCGCGTTTACCGCGCCGCCGTAATAAACAGGCCGATGGCAAAGTAACCGAAGAAACGCTGGAGCCAAGCCGCCAAAAAAAAGCACGGGCACCCTCGACAGAATCTGGAGATGGTGCCAGAAGTGGCGGTAATAAAAGCGGCGCTAATAAAAGCGGCGGAAACAAAAGTGGCGTTAAAAAAGCCGGTGTTAAGCGTACGGCTGACAAAGGCGCTAAAACCTTTGTTGCTGACGATTCAGAAGGCACTAAAAGCAAAAAGAAAAAGCCCAAGCCGAGCAAACGGCAAAAGCTGAACGCCAAAAAGAAAACCGAAAGCAAAAAAGCGGTAAAGAAAAAGACCGCCAAGAAAAAACCGGCCAAAAAGGCCGGAAAGAAACAGGTTGATTAATCAATGAAGTTAGAAGCCGTTTACGGTTTGCATGCCGTTACCACCTTGTTGCAGCGCAGTCCGGATCAGGTGGTGGAGCTGTGGGTGATGAAAGGCCGTCAGGACCAGCGTATGCAGCGCGTGCTGGAACTGGCTGCCGAACAGGGGCTGGATATCCGTGAGGCCGATAAAGGCCTGATGAATCAGAAAGCCGATGAAGGTAATCACCAGGGCATTATTGCCTGGCGTAAGCCGGTGCAGAATAAAAACGAGAAACACCTGCCGGATATTCTCGACGGTATCAGTGGCAATGCGCTGATTCTGATTCTGGACGGCGTTACCGATCCGCATAATCTGGGCGCCTGTCTGCGTACGGCAGACGCCGCCGGCGTGCAGGTAGTGATTGCGCCGAAAGATAAATCCGCACCGTTAAATGCAACAGCCGCCAAGGTGGCCTGTGGTGCAGCCGAAGCCGTGCCTTATATTCAGGTCACCAATCTGGCGCGCACCATGAAAGAACTGCAGGAACGCGGTATCTGGATTGTCGGCACCGCCGGTGAAGCAACGCACAGCATTTATCAGCAGGATTTTACCGGGCCAACAGCTCTGGTTATGGGCGCAGAAGGTGCGGGTATGCGTCGTCTGACCCGTGAACATTGCGATTATCTGGTGAATATTCCGATGGCTGGCGAAGTCAGCTCTGTTAACGTGTCGGTGGCTACCGGCATTTGTCTGTTTGAAGCGGTGCGTCAGCGTCAGTTGAGCTGAGTACCGGTTTGCGGGCAGGTAACCGCTGTTGCCTGTCTGCGCAAAATTCCCTCTGAATAAATGGAGTCTTCTGCGTGGAGTGGTGGAACGAATTAATTTCACAGAATTATGACTGGTTCTGGGATGTCAGCATTGCCCTGAGTATCACGCTGATTGCCGGTGCGGCATGGCGTTTTACCCGCAAGCGTCTGGTTAAGCTGGCGCTGGCGACCAAGAACCGCTGGGACGATATTGTGCTGGAGGCCATTGGCGTTCCTATCAGCTGGATTATTTTTGCCATTGGTGCGACCTGGATTGCCGACATTACCGCAGGTCATTTTTCTTCTGAAATTATTTCCAGTATTCCGGTGGTACGTCAGCTGGCGCTGATTATTCTCACCGCCTGGGCGCTGTGGCGTCTGATTAACCGTGTGGAAGAACGGCAGATTGTGAATGGCATCGATCCGACCACGGTACAGCTGGTGGGTAAGGTGGCCAAACTCAGTGTGACCATTCTGATTATTCTGCCGATTTTTCAGCTGTTGGGCATATCCATTTCCGGCATCCTCGCCTTTGGTGGTGTCGGCGGTCTGATTGTCGGTATGGCCGCCAAAGATCTGCTGGCCAACTTCTTCGGCTCGCTGATTATCTATCTCGACCGCCCGTTCAAAGTCGGTGACTGGGTGCGTTCGCCGGACCGCAGCATCGAAGGAACGGTAGAGCATATCGGCTTCCGCGTAACCCGTATCCGCACTTTTGATAAGCGTCCGCTGTATGTGCCGAACTCGGTGTTTACCAATATCTCGGTGGAAAACCCATCGCGCATGACCAACCGCCGTATCTACGAAACCATTGGTATCCGCTATCAGGATTCGCGTCATCTGCCGGCGATTATGGAAGGCGTGCGTGCCATGCTGCGCGAACATCCGGAAATTGATAATAACCAGACCATGATCGTGAACTTCAACAGCTTTGGTGAATCCAGTCTGGATTTCTTTATCTACACCTTCACCAAAACCACCGACTGGGTAAGGTTCCACGAGATCAAGCAGGATGTACTGCTGAAAGTACTGAATATCATCCACGAGAAGGGTGGCGACTGCGCCTTCCCGACCCGCACGCTGCATGTCGATTCTTTACCGCCGCAACTGGCTGGTACGGCTCCGGCCCAGCGCTGACAAGGCTCTGGCTCTGCCCGGCAACCTCTGCCCTTCATTTCAAGGGCAGAGCACTTACCCTCCGGACTGTTAGTTAAACGGTTCAATAGCTATACCTAATAGCCTTCTTTGAAAAGATCAATTTAACTAATCAAGAGCATACCCCTACTATAGATCCTGTTCCCAACACAAACCTATGGAGTAAGACCACATGATCAACACTGAAATCAAACCATTTGCAGCAACCGCTTTTAAACAGGGTGAGTTCGTAGAAATCACCGAAGCTGATGTTAAAGGCAAGTGGGCAGTATTCTTCTTCTACCCAGCCGACTTCACTTTCGTATGCCCGACCGAACTGGGCGATCTGGCTGACAAATACGAAGAACTGCAGAAGCTGGGCGTAGAAGTATTCTCTGTGTCTACCGACACTCACTTCTGCCACAAAGCATGGCACGACAGCTCTGAAACCATCGGTAAGATCAACTACTACATGGTTGGCGACCAGACCGGCACCATTACCAACAACTTCGGTGTAATGCGTGAAGGTCAGGGCCTGGCAGACCGCGCTACTTTCCTGGTTGATCCACAGGGCGTTATCCAGGCGATGGAAATCACTGCTGAAGGTATCGGCCGTGATGCAGACGACCTGATGCGTAAAGTAAAAGCTGCTCAGTACGTTGCTGCTCACCCAGGTGAAGTGTGCCCGGCTAAGTGGAAAGAAGGTGAAGCGACGCTGGCTCCTTCTCTGGATCTTGTCGGCAAAATTTAATCGAAGCTGGCTGCGTTGACATCGCGTTGTTAAAAGCCGATTCAGAATGCTCACTTAGTCCACTAAGCTCTGCTTCTTCATCGGCTTTTGCCTAGCGCTGTCGGCCTCGCCAACGCTTCGGGCCGGCATTTGCCAAATGCTGCCGGCTTCGGGACGCGGGCCGACACTGTAATTGCAATACCCGGCTCCGGTTTTCCGGAGCCGTTTTAAAAATCTTCAATCGGACGGTATTTCCATGCTTGATGCAAATATGAAACAACAATTAGGCACCTACCTGAACAATCTGCGTAATCCGATTGAACTGCAGGTGTCTGTTAATGATTCGCCAAAATCCAAAGAACTGGAAACCCTGGCGCGTGAAATCGCAGAACTGAATAATCAGATTTCCCTGACGATCACTAACGAAAAAATCGGTGGCCGTTCTCCGGTAATGACCATTGCCAAAGCGGGCAGCGAAGCCCGTGTGGCCTTTGCCGGTGTGCCAATGGGCCACGAGTTTACCTCGCTGGTACTGGCTTTATTACAGGCGGGCAGTCACCCGTCGAAAGAAGATCAGGCGTTGCAGGATCAGGCAAAATCCCTGACGCGCACCCTGAACTTTGAAGTCTATGTATCGTTGTCGTGCCACAACTGTCCTGATGTTGTACAGGCAGTGAATTTAATGGCCGCGCTGAATCCGAACGTGACCGCCACCATGATCGACGGCGGCGTATTTCCGGACGAAGTGAAAGAGCGCAATATTATGGCGGTCCCTTCGCTGTACCTGAATGGTGAAGTGCTGGCCAACGGTAAAATGACGCTGGCGGAAATCCTCAATAAAGTGGATGACGACGCCGATGCCAAAGCCGCGGCGGCGCTGGCCGATAAAGATCCGTTTGATGTGCTGGTGGTTGGCGGTGGCCCGGCAGGTGCTTCAGCTGCAATTTACGCTGCACGTAAAGGCATCCGTACCGGTCTGGTGGCCGAGCGTTTTGGTGGTCAGGTATCCGATACCGTCGGTATCGAGAACTTTATTTCCGTGCCTTACACCGAAGGTCCGAAGCTGGTCGCTCATCTGGAAGAACACGTTAAAGAATACGACGTGGATGTGATGAAAACCCAGAAAGCCGTTGCGGTACGCAAAACCGATTCCGGTTTAACCGAAGTCGAACTGGAAAACGGTGCGGTGCTGGCGGGTAAGTCGGTGATTCTCGCCACCGGTGCACGCTGGAGAGAAATGAACGTACCCGGCGAGCAGGAATACAAAGCCAAAGGCGTATGTTTCTGCCCACACTGCGATGGCCCGTTATTTAAAGGCAAGCGCGTTGCGGTGATCGGTGGTGGTAACTCCGGTATCGAAGCTGCCATTGACCTGGCGGGTATTGTCGAGCACGTCACCGTACTGGAATTTTCCGATGTACTGCGTGCTGATGCGGTACTGGTGAAAAAAGCCGAAGCCACCGCCAATATCGACATTATTAAAATGGCGATGACCACTGAAGTGATTGGTGACGGTGAGCGGGTAACGGCGATTAAATACCAGGACCGTAATACCGGTGAGAGCCATGTGATCGAACTGGCGGGTATTTTCGTACAGATTGGTCTGGTGCCGAATACCGAATTCCTGAAAGGAACGGTCGACCTGACTGAGCGTGGCGAGATTATTATCGACGGTCATGGCCAGACCAATGTACCGGGCGTATTCGCTGCAGGTGACTGCACCAACGTGGCGTACAAGCAGATTATTATTTCGATGGGCGCAGGTGCAACGGCTGCACTGGGTTCCTTCGATTACTTAATCCGCAACTGAGCGACCGCATAATTTAAAAATTCAGCACCCTGAATGCTTGTTGGGAACAGACAAGCAGCCCGCGGCCCGGTAGCAATGATTGCTGCCGGGCCGTTTTTGTTTTTAATCACATCAAAGTCGACTGCTGTGAAACGGATTTTCGGAGAAGCAGGGTTCAGGAGTGTTTCTTGACTATAAAGCCACTTCAGGCATGCTCAGTCATTCACGGACAGACAGCAGCGCACGGAGCCACTATGACCACGACAGTCAAAACCCCGGGTGTTTATATCAATGAGATAAACACCTTTCCTGATTCGGTTGTGCCCAGTGCAACCGCTATTCCTGCGTTTATCGGTTATACGCCTGCGGCACAATTAAGCGGTCAGTCACTGCTGAATAAAGCGGTGCTTGTACAATCTTATGAAGAATTTGTCTCACGCTTTATGCATCCGGACGCACTCCAGCCGGTACAGTATTACCCACAGGGCGGAGATGATAATTACGAACTTCTGCCCGACCCGGCAACGGTGTATTACCTGTGTAACAGTATGCGGCTGTTTTTTGAAAACGGGGGTGGCAGTGCTTATGTTGTATCGGTCGGAAATTACGGTAAGCCGAGCGGAAACCCCTTAAGCAACGCGCAGGCAGCGATTATTAATCCGAATATTCTGCTCGCTGACCTTTTGCGTGGTCTTCAGGTTCTGGCAGAAGAATCGGAGCCGACGCTGTACCTGTGTCCGGACGCAACACTGCTGCCGGTGGCAGAAAATGCAACACTGATGCAGGCCATGCTGTTGCAGGCTGAACAGCTGGAGTATCCGTTCTGTCTGTTCGATGTGATTGGCGGGCGCAATCCTGACCCGCTGTTATACAGCGAAGATATCCGGAATTTTCGTGAAAGTACGGGCAGTAACGGGCTGAAAAATGCTGCCTGCTATTATCCGTTTATCGGCACCACGATGGTGGGAAGTAACGAGCTGAATTACACCAATCTGTTCGGCGGTAATCTGCATCAACTGGCGGCGTTCCTTCATGCCGAGTCTGATGGTGCATCGGCAGTCAGCCGCATTCTGGCGGATATCGCAGCCTTAGCAGAGCCATCAGCAGCACAGATCCGCCAGCACGATATAGCATTACGGAATGCCAGTAAGCGATATAACAGTTTGCAGCAAAGACTGAATACCGAGGTCAATATTTTGCCGGTCAGTGCGGCAATGGCTGGCATTTATGTGCTTAACGATAGCAACGAGGGCGTATGGCGTGCACCAGCTAATGTCAGCATCGTTGGCGCTGCTGTATTGCCTATCCGTTTAACGGATGAGCAACAGGCTGACCTGAATGTTGATGCGGTTTCCGGTAAATCCATTAACGCTATTCGTTTTTTTAATGGTCAGGGAATTCTGGTCTGGGGCGCCCAGCACGCTGGATGGTAACAGTCAGGACTGGCGTTATATTCCGGTGCGGCGCACGGCGATTTTTCTTGAGCGTTCAATTCAGGAGGGCATGGAAAATTATATTTTTTCTGCCAACGATGCCAGCACCTGGGGCGCTGTAAAAGCTATGATTGAGAGTTTTCTCACCAGTATCTGGAAAGAAGGTGGTCTGCAGGGTGCTTCTTCCAGTGATGCATTTTCGGTTGCGGTCGGGCTGGGGAGTAGCATGACCAGTGACGATATTCTGAATGGCTGGCTGCGGGTTAGTGTAAAAGTAGCACTGGTTCGTCCTGCGGAATTTATTGTGCTGAACTTTGAGCAGCAGCAGGCAGATTCCTGATGCTGCCGGAAACGCTGACTGGCCGGTAATTCCGGCCAGTTTTTTTCAGCAGAGCTCTTCCTCGCGCAGCTGGGAGCTCATTCCGTCGCAACTTTCTGACCAGGCGCTGAGCCAGTCTGGCAGCGGTGGTGATTGCGGATCAAGGTTCATCTCAGCGATAAACTCCTGCGGGTCGACCAATCCTTTTGCCGAACGGAACAGGCCACGCATCATCACCACACCAATCACGCGTTCTTTGCGTATAAAACGGTGTTCAACAAAGACCCATTTATCATCCCAGCCGAGCATACGGCTGTGAATTTCGAAGGCCTCAAACAGCCGCAGCTCACGGCGGAATTTTCCCCAGACATCACCGACAATCGGGAACGCTTTATGGCGCAGAGCCACTTTGTAGGCGCCGCTGCGTAATACGTAATCCATACGCCCGACATCGGCCATGGTGAAGTAACGGCCATTGGTTACGTGGCGATTAAAATCCAGATCCAGTGGCCATACGCGCATTTTCACCACCGTGGTATCGAGGCCGCCGACCGGCTTGCGCCACGGGCGGCGCAGCAACATCAATAACAAACGGAACCAGAGATTCATCTTTATTTTCCTGACTGCTTAAACAGGCGGGCAGTCTAAGGCTTGCGGTTCCGGCGTTGTATATGCATAAATGACTTGTTCCATGCGATATCTGCAAGCGAGGGCATTATGCACGTTACTTTGTTGCTGGCTGACCAGTGTTCTGCGGCCAGTGCGACCATGGCGCAGGAGATTTTTTACGCCGCCAATCTGTTTGCCGCTCAGGAGAAGCCGCTGTTTGAGCTGCGTACGGTGTCGCTGGACGGTTTGCCGGTAGCAGCGTCAGCCGGTCAGCAGCTGAGCGTGGACGGTGGGATAACTGATATTCGTCAGACCGATCTGATTGTGATTCCGGGGTTTCTCTTCAGTCTGCAGCAGGCAATGCCGGAATTTGGCCGCTACCGGGCCTGGCTGAGGGAGCGTTACCGTCAGGGGGCGACGATTGCCACCATGTGTAATGCAACGTTTTTACTGGCCGAAAGCGGTCTTGCCGACGGTATGCGGGTGACGACTCACTGGGCTTTCGCCGGGCTGTTCCGGCGCAGCTTTCCGCAGGTCAGGCTGGATGAGCAGCAAATGCTGTGCGAAGACGGCCAGCTGATCAGCAGTGGCGGAGCGACGGCGGTGCTGGATCTGCTGCTGCACCTTATACGCCGTTTTGCTTCATTAGAGCTGGCACAAACCTGCAGCCGCTATCTATTAATCGACAATGTCCGCAGCGCGCAAAGCCCCTATGCCTTATGGGCGGCGCCGAAAAATCACAGCGATCAGGAGATTCTGAAAGTACAGAACTGGCTGGATGAACACTTTGCCGGAGCGCTGGTCATCGATGAGCTGGCCAGTCGTTTCGGCTTTGGTGTGCGTAACTTTAAGCGGCGTTTTAAAGAGGCGACGGGGCAGGCGCCGCTGGCTTATCTGCAGGCGCTGCGCATAGAAAAAGCCAAGCAGCTGATTGAATCGACCCGCATGACCATTGACAGCATCACGCTGGCGGTTGGGTATGAAGACAGCAACTCATTCCGCCGTCTTTTCCGCCAGCGGGTAGGGTTATCACCGGCGGCTTATCGTAAACAGTTTCAGCCAAAGGTCAGAGCGCAGCCGTCTGATTAACAACTAACGTATTGCATTATGATATACAATGTATATCATTAAGTTCTCTTCATCTTATTGGGTTTCAGGCGTCGTGGATAAGGCAAAGGCTTCAGCCAAAACTGGCCGCAGTAAAAAGGCCAAAGCTGTAAAGAATGATGCGCAGCTGCTTATCCGTATTAATGGCGAAGAGCGGGAGCAGTTTCTTGCTCTGTGTGAAGAGCTGGACACCAGTGCAGCCCGTGAAATCCGGCGATTTATCCGCGGTTTTATCCGGAAGAATCAGCAGACTGAAGAGTCATAGTGCTTAACGCACCCATCGGAATAAAGAAGGAATTTGTTATGTCTAAGAAAGTATCCAAGAAAGTCGTCAGCCTGAAAAAAGAGATCAAAGCGCGTAAGGCCAAGATCTCCAAGCAGGAAAGCAAACTGAAAGTGCTGAAGAAAAAGCTGAAAAAAGCCGCTTAATCGCCGGCTGATATAAAAAACGACACCCGCGGGTGTCGTTTTTTTTGCTCAGGATTTCAGTTGCGGATTGCGCAAAAATGTCTGCTCAAACTGTTTAATATTCTGCTGAATATAATCAATAAAAGCCTTCATCGCCGGGGTCGGATGTTTGGCCTGCGGATACACCACACACCAGCTGCGGCGCAGTGGAAAACCACTGATATTCAGTACCTGTAATGTCCCTAATTCCAGCTCCGGCAGGATACTGAGTTTAGGCAGTACGGCTACGCCAAGGCCGGCAATCACTGCGTGTTTTACCGCATCGTTCGAGCCGATTTCCATGCTGGGTTTCAGTCGCAGACGCTGCTCCTGACAATGAACTTCCAGTGCCAGGCGGCTGCCGGAACCGGCCTCGCGCATCAGCAGGTTGCTGTCGAGAAACTCCTGCGGGCTGACCGCTTGCTGTTGCAGTAACGGATGTCCGGCCGGCACCACCGGCACCAGTTCATTATTGAGAAACGGCAGCGAGGCCAGCGGCTTCTCACTGGGTACCATGCCCATAATCACCAGGTCGTCACGGTTATCGTTCAGGCGCTGAATCGCTGCAGCGCGGTTCACCACGCTGACGCTGACATTGATCTGCGGATACAGATTAAGAAAGGCGCGTAACAGATACGGCACCACATATTGCGCGGTATTCACCGCCACCAGTTTCAGCTCGCCAGCCACTTTACCATCCAGCTCGGCCAGATCGGTCTGCAGCCGGCGCAGTTCGCCAAAAATGCCGAGTACGCTCTGAGCCAGCTTCTCCCCGGCCGCTGTTACAAATAAACGACGGCCGACATATTCAAATAAGGGCATTTCCAGCGCCTGCTCCAGCTGGCGCATCTGGCTGCTGACCGCCGGCTGGGTCAGCCCGAGCAGCTCGCCCGCCTTACTGTAACTTTCCAGTTCATATACTGCGTGGAATACCTGCAACTGGCGAAAAGTCAGGCGGCTGGCTAATTTGTGTACGCTAAGCGGCATGTTATGTTGCTCATTGGTCTTTATATATAAGTAATACCTTATAGGTTGGGTAAAAAATATCAATTTTTGCTTTGGTCTGGTGTTGTCTAAGCTGATCTGACCCTTTCACTCAGGGACTACGAACGAGGAGTTCCCCATGCTGAAGAAAGTTCTTATTGCTAACCGCGGCGAGATTGCCGTCCGTATCGTGCGCGCCTGCGCCGAGATGGGCATCCGCTCGGTGGCTATCTATACCGAACCGGACCGCTATGCGCTGCATGTTAAGCGTGCGGACGAAGCTTATATGCTGGGTGAAGATCCGCTGGCTGGTTATCTCGATCCGCTGCGCATTGTGAATCTGGCATTGGAAACCGGCTGCGATGCCATTCATCCGGGCTACGGCTTTTTGTCAGAGAACGCTGAGTTTGCCCGCCTGTGTGAACAGAAAGGGGTAACCTTTATCGGGCCGAAGTCGGATGTTATCCACAAAATGGGTGATAAAACCCAGGCCCGTGATTCCATGCGCGCTGCTGGCGTACCTATTACTCCGGGTTCCGACGGTAATCTGGCCGATCTGGATGAAGCGCTGAAACTGGCCGCCGAGATTGGTTATCCGGTGATGCTGAAAGCCACTTCCGGTGGTGGTGGTCGCGGTATCCGCCGTTGCGATTCTGCCGACGAATTAAAATCCCAGTACCCGCGGGTTATTTCCGAAGCCACCAAAGCCTTCGGTTCGGCCGATGTGTTTATGGAAAAGTGCATCGTTAACCCGCGTCATATCGAAGTGCAGATTCTGGCCGACAGCCACGGCAATGTGGTGCATCTGTACGAGCGCGATTGCTCTATTCAGCGCCGTAACCAGAAGCTGATTGAAATTGCGCCAAGCCCGCAATTAACACCGGAGCAGCGCCAGTATATTGGTGGGCTGGCGGTGAAAGCGGCCGCCGCCGTTGGTTATGAAAATGCCGGTACGGTCGAATTCCTGCTGACCGGCAACGAAGTGTACTTCATGGAAATGAATACCCGCGTACAGGTTGAGCACACCATTACCGAGCAGATCACCGGGGTGGATATTGTGCGTGAGCAGCTGCGCATTGCCGCTGGCCTGCCGCTCAGTTATCGCCAGCAAGATATTGCCTATCGTGGTTTTGCCCTGCAGTTCCGTATTAATGCCGAAGACCCGAAAAACGATTTTCTGCCAAGCTTTGGCCGTATTTCTCACTATTACGCACCGGGTGGTCCGGGTGTACGGGTCGATACCGCCATTTATACCGGCTATGAAATTCCGCCGTATTACGACTCCATGTGTTTAAAACTGGTGGTCTGGGCGCTGACCTGGGAAGAAGTGATTGCCCGTGGACAGCGCGCGCTGGATGACATGCGTCTGCACGGTATTAAAACCACCGCGCACTATTACCAGCAGATTCTCAGCAATGCCGATTTTAAACGGGCGGAATTCGACACCAGCTTTGTGCCGACCCATCCGGAATTATTGAATTATTCAGAAAAACGTCACCCCAGCGAAGTTGCGCTGGCCATTGCCGCAGCCATTGCCGCACACGCCGGCTGGTAATCCGCAGGAGGAATGAATGATGAGTAACGTGAAAAAGATTGAAGTCACCGATGTGGTTCTGCGTGATGCACACCAGTCACTGATTGCGACCCGTATGCGCACCGAAGACATGCTGCCAATCTGCGACAAGCTGGATAAAGTCGGCTACTGGTCGCTGGAAGTCTGGGGCGGCGCCACCTTTGATGCCTGTGTGCGTTTCCTTAAAGAAGACCCGTGGGAGCGTCTGCGTCAGCTGAAAAAAGCGCTGCCCAATACCCGTCTGCAAATGCTGCTGCGTGGCCAGAACCTGCTCGGCTATCGTCATTACGCCGATGATGTGGTGGAAGCGTTCGTGCAGAAAGCGGCGGATAACGGCATTGATGTATTCCGTGTATTCGATGCGCTGAACGATCTGCGTAATATCGAAACTGCGATGAAAGCGGTTAAAAAAGCCGGTAAACATGCGCAGGGCACCATCTGCTACACCACCAGTCCGGTGCACACGCCAGCGCTCTTTGTTGAACAGGCCAAAGCGATGCAGGCCATGGGTGCCGACTCTGTTGCCATTAAAGATATGGCGGGTCTGCTTACGCCGTACGGTACTTATGAACTGGTAAAAGCGATTAAAGCCGAAGTCGATTTACCGCTGGTTATTCACAGCCATTCAACGGCCGGTCTGGCACCGCTGTGTCAGCTGAAAGCGATTGAAGCCGGTGCTGACCGTATCGATACCGCGATTTCTTCCTTTGCCTCAGGTACCAGTCATCCGGCGACCGAGTCGCAGGTTGCAGCGTTAAAAGGCACGCAATATGACACTGGTCTGGATCTGGAATTACTGGGTGAAATTGCCGATTACTTCCGTGAAGTGCGCAAAAAATACCACCAGTTTGAAAGTGAATTTACCCGCGAAGATGTTTCCGTGCAGATTAATCAGGTGCCGGGCGGCATGATGTCCAACCTGGCCAATCAGCTGAAAGAACAGAACGCGCTGGATAAAATCCGTGAGGTGTTTGCCGAAATTCCGCGGGTGCGTGAAGACCTTGGTTTTCCTCCGCTGGTAACACCAACCTCACAGATTGTTGGTACTCAGGCGGTATATAACGTGCTGGCGGGTCAGCGTTATAAAACCATCACCAACGAAGTTAAGCGTTACCTGCAGGGTGGCTATGGTGCCGCGCCGGCGCCGGTGAATGCTGAGTTGCAGAAAAAAGCCATTGGTAATGAGAGCGTTAATGATGGCCGTCCGGCGGATTTATTAAGCCCGGAAATGAACAAGCTGCGTGATGACATTGGTGCTCTGGCACAAAGTGAAGAAGACGTACTGACCTTCGCCATGTTCCCGGATCTGGGCCGTGAGTTCCTGCAGCAGCGTGCCGATGGCACTCTGAAGCCGGAAGAACTGCTGCCACCGGATCAGAAAGGCAAAGGCCGGATGGGCGAAGCGGTGGCAACCGAATTCCGCATCGATGTACACGGCGAAAGCTACGAAGTGGCTATTACCGGTGTTGGCGATTCCGGTGCCGGTAAACGCAAACTGTACCTGTCGCTGGACGGTATGCCGGAAGAAGTGATTTTTGAATCGCTGAACGAATACGTTGCCGCAGGTGGCAGCAATCATGGCCGTAAGCGAGCGACCGAGCCTGGTCATGTGACCGCAGCAATGCCGGGCAACATCGTCGATGTACTGGTTAAAGAAGGCGACAGTGTCGAAGCCGGCCAGTCGGTATTGATTGCCGAAGCGATGAAAATGGAAACCGAAGTTCATGCCAATATCGCCGGTACGGTAAAAGCGGTATATGTGAGCAAAGGCGACCGTGTGACTCCGGGTGAAGTGTTGGTCGAAATCGGCTGATGCCAAAGCGGATTGTTGTGTCTTCAGCGGCACAACAGTCCGCTGAGAAAATCATGTTTCTTACGGAGGGAATACCGTATTCTTAGCGCCGTTGATAAGGGGAGATTGCAGTGGAAAAGTTGATACGTGGTGTACTGAATTTTAAGCAGAATGTGTATCCGCAGCAGAAAGACCTGTTTGGCACGCTGGCAGACGATGGTCAGAGCCCGGATGTGCTGTTTATTACCTGCTCGGATTCCCGTATCGATCCGAATATGGTGACAGGGTCCGCTCCCGGTGATCTGTTTATCTGTCGTAACGCCGGCAATATTATTCCCCCGCATTCGAACGAAACCGGTGGTATGACAGCCTCTATCGAATATGCCGTAGCCGTGCTCGGTGTGCGTCATATTATTGTATGCGGCCATACCGACTGCGGTGCGATTAAAGGTGCTCTGGATATGACCAAGCTGAAAGGCTTGCCGCATGTTAAAGAGTGGTTGGGTCATTGCCGTTCGGCGATGGAAATTGTGCGTGAACGTAACGACATTCCATCGGATATGTGCCTTGGCCATGAACACCTGAACGAAGCCATCGAAGAAAACGTACTGCAGCAGGTTCAGCATTTACGTACCCACCCGGTGGTGGCGGCTAAGCTGTCGACGCAGAAAGTGAGCATTCATGGCTGGGTATACGATATTAAGAGTGGCGGCATCCGCTGCTGCAGCCATAACAGCGATACCTTCAACGACTTCTCTGAGCAATACGCCGATATTATTGCGCGCGTTGGCGAATAACTCTCATGGCCGGTTTTTACCGGCCATGATTCTGTATTCAGCAGGTCCAGTAAATTTTATTCTCCAGATCAACGACGGCCGGGCCGTCGCTGCAACCGCCAACATCCTTTGCCTCTTTATCCTGCGGTTCATAGATAATAATCCACTGGCCGGAGCGGGCATGCCAGTACAGCTCTCCCTCATCAATTAATCCCAACGGAAATACGCCGTCACTGTCGTTGTTGGTCAGAGAGATCCTTCCCTGTTTTATTTCGGTATCCAGATTGATGCCCTGCATCTGTGGGTGCTCGGCATAGCGCTGCTGAAATACATACTGGCCATCAGCCAGTGGCAATTCTGGTGCAGCGTAGGCTGTGCCAACAGTAAGCCCGGTTAACAGCAGCAGAGAGGGTAACAGGTTAGAAGTCATGCTCATTCCTTTGAAGATTTGAATTTATTTCTCTTTATAGCGCGGTAATACCAGATTCCAGCGGATGGCGCTCAGGCGCAGCAGGAAAATAAATATTCCGGCAATTAATGCAGCCGCACCGATATTAATGTCATTGTGAATCAGCAGGATATAGAGCAGCGAACCACTCCAGGCTGCAGTGGCATACCACTGGCCCTGAAATACCAAAGGGTCCTGATTCAGCAGTATGTCGCGCAGGATACCGCCGGCAACTCCGGTAATAACACCCATAAAAGAAGCGACCAGCATATCGGCACCGACGCCCAGTGCTGCCTGCGTTCCGGCGACGGTATATAAACCGAGTGCAGCAGCATCCGGAACCACAAACCAGCGGCCGGATAATTTAATCCAGCGTGCGAGAAAAAAAGTGGCCAGTGCGCCAAACCAGGTAAAAATAAGGTAGCTGGAATCCGCTACCCAGAATACGGTGCGGTCGAGCAGGGTATCGCGCAGGGTGCCACCACCAAGGGCGGCACAAAACGCGATAATCATAATACCGAACAGATCAAACTGTTTGCTGCGCGCATCCAGCACACCGGCAGAAGCGGACAGAATCGAGGCAAACATCGTTGACCAGTACATCACTTCAGCGGTGCTCAGAACCATAGTGATCGCCCGGTTTTAACTAATGTAAAAAACAGCAGCGCTTATTGCGCTGCATAACGGTTCTGCAGATAAGCGAAAACGGCGCGCATGCCCATGGCTTCGCCACCGACCGGGCGGCCCGGTAATTTGCGGCGGTTCCAGGCCATTACGTCAAAATGCACCCAGGGCGTGTTATCAACAAAATGCTCCAGATACAGCGCAGCGGTAATTGCACCACCAAAAGGCCCGGGTACAGAGTTCACCAGATCAGCGATGTCGCTTTTCAGAGAATCGCGATAAGCCTGATGCAAAGGCAGATGCCAGACCGGATCGGTAATGCGCTGACCAACCTGCATTAAATCAGAAGCCAGCTGCATCTGGTTGGTAAAGAAACCCGGTAATTCAGTACCCAGAGCTACCCGGCAGGCGCCGGTGAGCGTGGCGAAGTCGATGACCAGATCCGGTGATTCACTGACCGCTTCGGTTAATGCATCACACAGCACCAGACGACCTTCGGCATCGGTGTTGTCAATTTCAACGGTTGAGCCTTTGCGTGTATTCAGCACATCACCGGGACGGAAACTGTCAGCGCTGACGGCATTTTCAACCGCCGGAACCAGCACGCGTAAACGTACCGGCAGCTGCTGCGCCATAATCAGGTAAGCAAGACCAACCACATGGGCCGCGCCGCCCATATCTTTCTTCATGGTGCGCATGGCATCGGCAGGTTTTAAATCCAGACCGCCGCTGTCAAAGCACACACCTTTACCCACCAGAGTGACCAGCGGATGTTTTTCATCGCCCCAGCGCAGATCGAGCAGGCGCGGAGCATGGGCACTGGCGCGCCCGACCGCATGAATCATCGGATAATTTTCGCTCAGCAGATCATCGCCGACGACCTGTGAAAACTGCGCGCCAAATTCTTTTGCCAGATTTTCCAGAGCAGCCGCCAGATGCTGCGGCATCATATCGGCGGCCGGAGTATTCACCAGATCACGCACATGACGGGTAGCGCTGACCAGCTGTTGGGCATACGCCAGTGCGCCGCTGTCGGCCAGTAATAAACGCGCCTGTGGCTTACCCGGTTTTACATAACGCTCAAAGCGATAAGCGCCAGCGCCCCAGGCAAAGGCAATGCTGATTAACTGATCGGTATCGCTGATATTGTCGATCACGTAATCCGCGGCGGGCAGCAGATTGGCCAGCTCGCCACAGGCAAACATATCGTCGAGGTTATCGCAGACAAAGAGCGCGCTTTGCAGGGAGCCATTGGCTGCCGGTAATAACTGTACTCCCTTGCCACTGTAGCCGCAGGCTTCCAGCCAGGCTTTTACGCCGTCTGCCTGCTGCTCCAGCCAGCGCGGAAAATCGCTGCTTTCAAGAATGGTAAGAGGGATACCTTGCTGGCCTGCGGCTAAAACATCAGACATGGAAACTCCGGACTACTGAAAATAATGTTCACAGTATAGGTAATTCCCGCAAATTACAGAATGATCGCTGCCAGAGACCTTGGTGTAGGTCACAGATAAACCGCTGTCAGCATTGTCCTGGGGGATATCGGTTCTGGCGGTAATGGTGCCGGTTACCGGGCAGCAGACGCAAAGGGCGACTTCGTTTAGAATGTCAGACTGTTTTATTCAGGTATTCATAATGATCAATGAACTGATTCCGGAGCTGATCGGCGGCACGCTGATTGGTCTTGCGGCAAGTATTCTGTGGTTAGGGATTGGCCGTATCAGCGGTATGACCGGAGTGTTATCCAGCCTGTTTTTGTTGCACGAAAAGCAACGCCACTGGGCATTCTGGTTTCTGGCCGGGCTGACGCTGGCTTATCCGCTGTATCTGTTACTGGGTCACAGTGCACCGATAGAGATGACCACAAACAATGGTCTGCTGATTGCCGCCGGTCTGCTGGTCGGATTCGGTACTTATATCGGCAATGGCTGCACCAGTGGTCACGGCGTGTGCGGCATGGGGCGTTTATCGCTGCGCTCAGCGATTGCGACGGTTACCTTTATTCTGGCCGGAGTGGCAACGGTTGCTGTTATGAATATGGCCGGAGGTATTTTATGAACGCACGCCTGCTGGGCCCGTTAGTGGCTCTGGTCAGTGGTCTTATTTTTGGCCTGGGTTTGCTGATTTCCGGAATGAATAACCCGGCAAAAGTACGGGCATTTCTCGATATATTCGCTGCCTGGGACCCATCGCTGATTGCGGTCATGGGATCGGCTATACCGGTATTTGCACTGTTTTTCTATTTCAGTAAGCGCCGTAAAACACCATTCTGTGCCGCGGCTTTTCATGAGCCTAAGCTGACACACATTGATCTGCGTCTGCTGGCCGGAGCGCTGTTGTTTGGCATCGGCTGGGGTCTGGTTGGTCTTTGTCCGGGACCCGCGCTGGTTAATCTGCTGACCTTTGAGCCGGGTGTGCTGGTTTTTGTGCTGGCCTTGTTAGCCGGTAACCGTGCTGCGCACTGGCTGGTTGGGCCTGCTCGATAGCAGCGTCATGCGGCTTCATCGGTGCATATCATATCGTCACACAGCGCGGCAGGGCCGGCGACGTTGCCGGCATCTTCTTCCGGGCTGAGGTGTAATGATTCAACAATGGCGCTGTTGATTTTTGCCTTACGATTGCTGGCCATAACTTCGCCGAACTGGCGGGTGATGCCGGGCAGCAGGTCAAAATAGGCGGTAAAGCGGCGCTGTTGCTCTTGTTGTGCTCCCGCACCGGATTCCTGTGGAAATTCCATCTGAGTATCTCCATTCTGGTTATTGAGCCAGCACTATAATCAGCCGAGTCTGAACCTGAGCTGAATTGGACCATGCTCTGGCACGGCAATTTATTCAGCTTTGGTTCACCTGCTCAGGGTATTCTGTTTAAACTGCCCGGATACTGATGCACAGGTGCCCCACTTTTGATTCTTTCTTTCTTGTCGCTGCAATCTGCATTCAGTGCGCGCACAACATCGCCAGCGCTGTGCCGGGTTGCAGGCTGCCGTGTTGTTCGGTCTTGGTTGTGTCTGTTGTTACTACAGATGCTGGCATGGCCGGTGCTGGCCGCGGAAGATGACAAACCAGAAGAGCGTCTGCAGGAAAATCACGACTGGGTTGAAGAAACCATCAATCCGAAAACCGAATGGGTCGAAGAAATCTTTACTCCGTTTAACCGCTGGGTTGAGCGAAAAATTCAGGGTAAACCAGCTCAGCCGGAAGCACCGGTACTGCCTCCGGCGGATGTTTTCTCTCACCGGGTCAATCCACCGGCTAACGCTATTTCACCGCAGGAAGCCGGACGTTTATTACGTTTGCTCTATCCGGGAGATATTCTGCGTATTCATTTTGAGCCGGGCCCGCCACCTTATTACCTGATTAAGCTGCTTGGCAGTAAAGGCAATATTGCCAGTTACTATATACACGCAATCGATGGCACGCTGCTGGACACTGTTCCCTTTGCCGCTGATAGCGTCCCGGCGCAGCAGAACAAAGCACAAGGAGAGCAGTGATGAAAATCCTGATTGTGGAAGACGATGCGAATCTGCGCAGTCAGCTGGCCGACGGTCTGAATAAAGCCGGTTTTCAGTGTCAGTCAGCAGCGGACGGAATGGAAGGTTATTTTCAGGCCAGTGAATATCCCTACGATATGGCCATTATTGATCTTGGCCTGCCCAAAATAGATGGTATTGAACTGATTCGTCGTCTGCGAAATGAAGGTTGTGATTTTCCGCTGCTGATACTGACCGCCAGAGGCGGCTGGAAAGCCAAAGTGGAAGGGCTGGAAGCGGGTGCGGATGATTATCTGGAAAAGCCTTTTCATATCGAAGAATTAATTGCCCGCAGCCGGGCATTATTGCGCCGTATCACTGGCCACAGTTCCGTACTTAAAGCAGGCCCGCTGGAACTTGATGTACAGAGTCAGCAGGTAACACTGGCCGGGGAACGCCTGGAATTAACGGCTTTTGAATACAAAATCCTGGAATATATGCTGCGCCACCGCAGCGAAGTAATATCGAAAAATACCCTTACCGATTATCTGTATGCGCAGGATTTTGACCGCGACAGTAATGTGATTGAAGTACTGATTGGCCGGCTGCGTAAAAAGCTGGCACAGGCCGATGGTTTCAGTCCGATTATTACCCTGCGTGGCCGCGGTTATCAGTTTGCGGCGGAAAATGGCTGATGCTTAATTCGCTGCGCGCGCGGCTGATGCTGTTTACTACATTGTTGCTGGCAGTATTAATGCTGGGGGTCGGCGTGTGGCTTTATCAGTCGTTTTATTACGCGCAGGTTGATGGTTTACAGGAGCGTCTGCGTCTGCATGGATACTCGTTGCTGGCCCTGGCTGATTATCGTTCTGACAGGCTGTGGATACCGGATTATTTACCGGAAGAACGGTTTAACAGACAGCGCTCCGGTTTGTATGCGCTGGTTCTGGATTCAGACAGTAATGTGGTGTGGCGCTCATTATCGGCACAGGATTTACCGCCAGTCAGTGGCAGTAATGTACAGCCGGGTGAGTGGCGCTACAGTCTGGCCTGGATGCAGGGCGAAGAATATATGATTGCCCGGCTTGGTGTTTCCTGGGGGGATGCCGGTAATAATAATCCGCAGTTTAATCTGCTGATGATTGAGAACCTGCAGGATTTTAACCGGCAGCTGGTCAGTTACCGTAACAGTATGGATTATGCGTTACTGACGTTTGCTTTATTACTGATCGGGATGCAGCTGATTATTCTGCGCTGGGGATTAGCGCCGTTACGCCGTGTCAGCAAAGATCTGGAAAAATTGCAGCGTGGTGAACAGGCCGATTTAACCGGTGATTATCCGCGTGAACTGCAGCCATTAACCACCAACCTGAACCAGTTGCTGCAGAGTGAGCGATCGCAGCGGGAGCGTTACCGTAATATGCTGGCCGATTTATCGCACAGCCTGAAAACGCCGCTGGCGGTAATGAGTGGTATGGTACGGCAGCCGCAGCTCAGCAGCGATGATAAGCAGGAACTTGAGCGTCAGATAAACACCATGAGTGAGCGTATCCGCTTTCAGTTACAGCGCGCGGTTACGCAGGCGCAGAGTTTCAGTCTGCACAAAGTGGCGGTTAAGCCTGTGGCAGAATCGCTGCTGGGTGTTATGAAAAAAGTGTATGCCGATAAACAGCTGGCGCTGCAGCTGGTTGCTGATGACGATGTTGTCTTTTGGGGAGACGACAACGATCTGACTGAAATTATCGGCAATCTTCTTGATAATGCCTGCAAGTATGGTCACCGGCAGGTGCTGGTCAGTGCGCATAATACTTTAGCGGGCTGGCAATTATGCGTTGAGGATGATGGTCCTGGTATTGCTGAAGATCAGCGTGAGCGTATTCTTCAGCGCGGTGTGCGTCTGGATACCATGACGGCCGGGCAGGGGTTGGGGCTGGCGTTGGTCTGCGACATACTGGCGTTTTATAACGCCCGTCTCAGTATTCGTGATTCCTTGCTGGGGGGCGCTTGCTTTATTCTGGAGTTTGAATATCAGGGAACGTTATAGAATGCCGCTGAAAAAAGAATTAAACCGCTTCAGAGCATTGGGCAATATGAATAATAAGACACTGTTTCTGCTGGTGAGTCTGTTGTTCCTGACGGCTTGTTCCAGTGTCACTATCCGTCCCTATGGCGGAGAAAAGGACACCTCTCCCCCGGATTATCAATCGAGTAAAACCTTTTATCTGGCCGGCATTATTGGCGAGCATGAAGTAAATACCAGTGCAATCTGCGGCCAGCGGCGGGTTATGCAGATGCAGGCTATCACCAGCTTGTCTGACTGGTTACAGAGTATGCTGACCTTGCTGATTTATACGCCGCGCACCGCCAAGGTCTGGTGCGAACATCCGTCACAGGAGAGCGAGCATGGCTGAGAGGCGTATCATCAGAGCTGTTGCCGTTATTGCCTGTGCATTATTGTCGGCCTGCAGCACGATTCACTTCAGTCATGAACTGAGCAGCAGCCGCCAGCCGGCGCCACCGCTGCCGGTTAAATGGCATGACACAACGATCGACGGCATGATTGAAATCAGTCCGCCGGTTAATCTTTACCGTGAGTGCAAGGGAAAGCCCTGGAGTAAGGTGACAGTCGAATACAGCTTTTCCAATGGTCTCGTAACGGCTCTGGTTGGTGGTACCTTAGCCAGTGTTGCGCCGGTGTTCGACTGGGTCAGCCTGTACTCACCCTGGTCGGTGGAAACCCGCTGCTCGCAACCGCTTGAACCCTGAATATTCTATTTCCTGCACTGGGCGCGAAACTCTCTTAACGTGGGTTAAGCGCTTTTCTGAAGCTGCCGGAAGGCTGTTCCCACGGCGGCGGAATATATAGCCGCCGCCCGCTCTGTACAAAGATTGATCCGCCCCCCGGTCTCTGGTAGACTCCGCGCTCCTTTTTATCCGTATATTGGCCCTCGGGCGAACAACGGACTCCTTGCCTTACCGGATGGGCCGGAAGGCTGACTACCCATAAGGAGTTGACAATGCGTCACTACGAAATCGTTTTTCTGGTTCACCCAGATCAAAGCGAGCAGGTACCTGCGATGGTTGAGCGTTACACTAACTCAATCGAAGCCGCTAACGGCAAAATTCACCGTTTCGAAGACTGGGGCCGTCGTCACCTGGCTTACCCAATCAACGATGTGCACAAAGCCCACTACATCCTGATGAACATCGAATGTACTCAGGAAGTTCTGGACGAACTGACCACCAACTTCCGTTACAACGACGCTGTTCTGCGTAACATGGTGATCCGTTGTGATGAAGCCATCACCGAAATCTCTCCGATCAAAGCTGCTGAAAGCCGCGAAGATCGTCGTCGTTCCGAGCCACGCGCTGAAGAATCTGAAAGCGCTGCGGAAGAAGCGGATGACGCTGACGAGATCGATTCTGACGATAACGCTGAATAAGAGAGGATTTGAGTCATGGCACGTTTTTTCCGTCGTCGTAAGTTCTGCCGTTTCACTGCTGAAGGCGTAAGCCAGATCGATTACAAAGATCTGGATACTCTGAAAGGCTACATCACTGAAACTGGCAAAATCGTACCAAGCCGTATCACTGGTACCCGTGCTAAGTATCAGCGTCAGCTGTCTACTGCGATCAAGCGCGCGCGCTACATCGCACTGCTGCCGTACACTGATCAGCACGACAACTAAGTTCGCCTTTCCAAGCTGGCTGCGTTGATGCAGTGGCGTTAAAAATGCCCTCGGAATGCTCATGTATCACTTATACACTGCGCTTCCTCGGGCATTTTCGCCTTGCTTCATCGGCCTCGCCGACGCTTGGTTTGCGCAATTGAGTTAATAGTATGAAAGCACTGGCACGTTGGGCTATGACCGGACGCTGGCAGGCAGCGGTTGCTGCCGGTGGCTGTCTGGCTGTGCCACTGCTGTTCTGGATCGGAGCAGCCATTCTGGCGCTGGTTATCCTGCGTCAGGGTGTCCGTGAAGGGGGACAGGTGGTTTTATGGGCGGTTTTACCGGCCATCGCCTGGAGCGCCATCGGCGATCCGACCCCGTTACTCGTAGCCATTGGCACCAGCGCCATGGCCGCGTTGCTGCGCTACAGTATCCGCCTTGACTGGTCGATGCTGCTGGCCTGTGCTCTGGGCGTGCTGGTGTATCTGTTGTTGCCGCTGATGTTGTCTGAGGTTCTGCCTCAGGTGGTGGCCAGCAGTGAAACCACCGTCAGTGAAGCACTGAAAGATCAGCCTGAAATACTGGCTCATCTGCAGCCACTGATTGCCCCGATGATCAGCGGAGTGCTAGCTGCTCTGCATGTGCTGGTATTTATTTTGTGTCTGTTACTGGGACGCTACTGGCAAAGCGAACTGTATAACCCCGGCGGCTTCGGCACCGAGTTTAAGCAGCTGCGTTTGCCTCTGGCCTTCAGCTTACCGGCGGTGCTGGTTTGTCTGACTGCCGGACAGTTGCAGCCTGAACTGGCAGGATTAACGCCCGTATTAACGGTACCGTTAATGATCGCTGGTCTGGCCTTGTTCCATGGTGTTGTGAAAATATCACAGGCCAGTCCGAACTGGATGTTGCTGGTGTATCTGGCACTGATGTTGTTCGGGCCTTACATGTACACATTACTAATTTTCGTAGCGTTGCTGGATAGTTTAATGAACATCCGCGCGCGACTAAAAGACACGGCGGGTAATGCATAGCCGCCCTGTAATGAGGATTTTAAGATGCAAATTATTCTGTTAGAAAAAGTAGCAAACCTGGGTGCACTGGGTGAACAGGTTAACGTTAAGCCAGGTTACGCCCGTAACTTCCTGTTCCCACAGGGTAAAGCGGTTCCTGCGACCAAAGCCAACGTTGAGCACTTCGAAGCCCGTCGCGCTGATCTGGAAGCTCAGGCAGCTGCCAAACTGGCTGATGCACAGGCCCGTAAAGAAAAAATCGAAGAAATCGAACTGTCTGTTGCTGTTAAAGCTGGCGACGAAGGCAAACTGTTCGGTTCTCTTGGCAACCGCGACATCGCAGACCTGATCTCTCAGGCTGGCGTTGAAGTGAGCAAAGCTGAAGTTCGTCTGCCAAACGGTCCTATCCGTGCCGTTGGCGAATTCGACATCGCGATTCACCTGCACGCAGAAGTGAACGCAACTCTGAAACTGCACGTAGTAGCAGAATAACTCAGAGGCTTGTTGTCGCCGCCTGGCCGATTGCCGGCTGGCAGCAATGAGCAAGATAAGGCACTATTAGCAGCCTGCTGATAGTGCCTTTTTTTATGTCCGCGCCATGACCGGAAGACGGGCCGCTATCACCTTTTATTGTCTGATCATCTCCGGGAATTGCTTGCATGAGTGAAGAGTATTCTGCACTGCCACATGAGCAGAGACAGGAAAACAGCCAGCGCACGCCGCCGCATTCGGTAGAGGCCGAGCAATCGGTGCTGGGCTCGCTGATGCTGGATGAGCGCGCCTGGGAAACGGTGGCTGAAACCCTGCAGGACAGTGACTTTTATCGTCACGACCACCGCCTGATTTTCCGTGCCATCAGACACCTGGTTGATCAGGAACAGCCGATTGACGTGGTCACCGTGGCCGAAGAGCTGGAAGAGCGCAGCAAGCTCGAGAGCGTCGGTGGTGCCGCCTACCTGAGCCGTCTGGTCGATATGACACCGTCGATCGACAACTGCGCAGCCTATGCCGAGATCGTGCGCGAGCGGGCGCAACAGCGCCGCCTGATTGAAGCCGCCTCGGACATTATGGCCAAAGCCTATGAGCCGGAAGGTGAAACCTCGCTGACACTGGTGTCGGATGCCGAAAAAGCCATTGCCCAGATTGCCGAAGGCAGCCGTAAAGACGGTGGCCCGCAACTGGTGGCTCCGATCCTGAAAAATACCCTCGAACAGCTCGATCAGATGTTCAACCAGCCGGATGGTCTGACCGGCGTCACCACCGGCTTTAACGAGATTGATAACCGTACCTCGGGCTGGCAGAAAGCCGACCTGGTGATCGTCGCGGCGCGTCCGTCGATGGGTAAAACCACCTACGCCATGAACCTGGTGGAAAATGCGCTGCTGGCAACCAAGCGTCCGTGTCTGGTGTTCAGTCTGGAAATGCCGTCGGAATCCATCGTCATGCGTATGCTGTCGTCCATCGGCAAAATCGACCAGACCCGTATCCGTTCCGGTAAATTAATCGATGAAGACTGGCCGAAATTATCCGCTGCAGTGAATCTGTTAAAAGATCTGCCGCTGTATATCGACGATACCCCGGCGCTGACACCGCAGGAAATGCGTGCCCGCGCACGTAAAGTCTACCGCGAAAACAACAATGACCTGGCGCTGATCATGGTCGACTACCTGCAGCTGATGCGGGTGTCCGGACCATCGGAAGGCCGTACCCAGGAAATTTCGGAAATTTCGCGCACCCTGAAAGTGATCGCCAAAGAATTTAACTGCCCGATGATTGCTCTGTCGCAGCTTAACCGCTCCCTTGAGCAGCGGCCGAATAAACGCCCGGTGAACTCCGACCTGCGTGAATCCGGTGCGATCGAGCAGGACGCCGATATTATTCAGTTTATTTACCGCGACGAAGTTTATAACGAAGACTCGCCGGATAAAGGTGTGGCCGAAATTATTACCGGTAAGCACCGTAACGGTCCGATTGGTATCGACCGTCTGGCCTTTATCGGTAAATACACCCGCTTTGAGAATCTTGCCCGCCCGTATGACGGCGGCGATGATGAGTATTAATTAGCTTTTGCGTCTGGCTGCGGCGTCTGTTGTGACAGTCGCCAGCCTCAGGCGTCTGGCTGCAGACTTCAGGCTTTTTTTATGAAATTTACCCCCGAATTATCCTTTTCCGGCGGTCGTGTCCGGCCGCTGACTTATGATGATGCCGATGCATTATTCGAGCTGTATCAGCACCCTGAATTACCGGGTCAGCGTGTTCTGGACAATAAAGATAATCTGATCCGCATGGTGGATCTGAGCGTGCAGATGGCGGCGACGCAGCGCGGCATGATGTGGGCGCTGGAAGTGGATGGTGCCATCATCGGCATGGTCAGTGCTTTTGACTGGCAGCCATCACTGCTGCGCACCATGTTGCGCGTGGATGGTTTGCCGCAATTAACACTGGCGCAGCGCAGTGCAGCCTTGCAGGTATGTATGGATTTTATGGCGCAGAAATATCATCTGCGTAATTTTGGCTATCAGTGGATTGAAGGCCAGAACGAAGAATTTAAAACCATGCTCACTGAGTTGGGTTTTAAGCAGAGTGCTGTAATGCGTGATGCCTGGCGCAGCGGCGAACATTCATTCGCCAATGTAGTGCAGTTTAATCTGGTACTGGATAAGAAAAAGCCGGTGGCCGGTCGCCTGGGTGAAGACAGTGATATTAATCCCGGCCAGAACCTGAATGCTGATAATAGTAACGGAGGTGTCGCATGAACTGGAATTTTTCTGCCGGTAATTTCAGCCTGCGCCTGCCGGTATCCGATCAGGACGGCGATGCCCTGTATGCTCTGTTAAAAGAGCAGAGCCGGGTTGATCATATTCCGCGTACCGCCATGACGGTGGACGCTCAGGCGCTGGATGAGCTGCGTCGCATGGCGATGCGCTTTGAAACCCGCGAGGCCGCTTTCTGGCTGGTGGAAGGTCTGTACGATAAGCAGCTGATTGCGCGTATTGGTATTCAGAAAATTAACTGGATGCTGAGTTGTGCTCAATTACAGTGGGAATTAAGTGATGCCGCCGATTTACCGGCATTACAGGAAGTCATGCCACCATTATTGAATTTCTGCTTTAGCGAACTCGGGCTGCACCGTATTGAAATGCGTCTGCGCGCCGGTTCTGAGCATCATGAAACGCTGCTGCAGCAACTGGGCTTTCACTACGAAGGTTGCCTGCCGGCACAGGTTGAATATAACGACAGCAGCGTCGATATGGCACTGTACTCGCGCTTATCCAGCGACAGCTGAGGCGCGGCACAGAAACGACACAGGGAGCTACAGCATCAGGTCTTGAATGGCCCGCAGTCCGTCATGTTCGGCGGACTCCGACATGGTGCTGAGTTCCTGCAGCAACACCTTCAGCGTTTTATTCCAGTCGGCGATAAACTTCTGATTGGCTTTGGCATAACGTCTGATATTGGTATCAATCCAGAACAGCTCACCTTCGTCATCCGTCATCATATTGCGGAAGGACAGATCGCGGTATACACAACGGGCGTCGCGCAGACGCTGCAGATCGTGCACCAGCTGCGCCAGTATTTTTTGCCGGGCAGGCTGATCACAATGGTGGAAATGGTGTTTAACGATGTCCGCCGCCGGATGCTTTTCCATCAGGTAATAACCGGTTACCCCCCATAAGTGCCCCGGAATAAACGCCATGCCGTATTCCAGAACCGCAGGTACACGCAGGCCAAGATTCTGCAGGAAAATACAGCTTCTCAGTTCGGCGGAAATTTTGCTCGCACCCCAAAAAATACGCAGATTATCGTGCCAGGTACGCTGTTTTATGTACTTAACGATGTAGCCTTCGGGGGTTTCAATCACACGGGATATTTCATCGTTTTTAATTTCGTGGGCGTTTTCTTCCTGCCACTGCGGCGCCTGTGGTTTTCTGTGGACAATAAAGCACTGGCGCTGGCGGCTTTGATTAATCGTTCTTACTTTAAGGCTGTGTTCAGGAAACTGATTCAGAACAGAGGTAAAAAACGGCATAACTTTCCTGTAAATAAGTGAACGCCCGGTGCAACTCTGCCTGACCGGCATGCATTACAGTGTATAGGTTGGATAATACAGGCCTGTGTGTACCGGAGTCATGTTGCTTTCAGCACCGGGCTGCTCTGTTAACCATTGATTCGCTCAGTATGCAATGCGCCCGGGGCTCGCTCAGGATAAGTGCAGTTCTTCGTCTATTCTCTGGATTCAGGTGATTTATTTTCCAGCCGCTGATTTTCCAGCCGATTATTGCCGAGCAATGGAACAGACTATGAATAAAACAGAGAACTCAGGCAGCGAAGCTGCTGTGCAGCAGCTCAGTGACGATGATGTGGGCAACCCTGCCCGTAAGGTTGCAGTGCCGCTGCTGTCGGTTTTGCTGCTGTTAATTGTCTGGTATGCCGTATCTGACCGGGTTTCCCCTTACTCCGGCCGTGGTGCGGTGTCCGCCTATGTTGCCCAGCTTGCTGCGCGGGTTCCGGGGCAGGTAACGGAAGTGCTGGTGCAGGATGGTGATGTGGTTGAGGCGGGTACGCTGCTGTTCCGTCTTGACCCCCGTCCTTTTGAATTGGCGGTACGTCAGGCGGAGGCCCGGCTTGCCCGTGCGGTTCAATCCAGTCAGGCCGGTGCTGCTTCTATTATTTCCTCGCAGGCCAGGGTGGCTCAGGCCCGAGCCCAGCTGGAAAACGTCCGCGCGACCACCAACCGTACCCTGAGTCTGGAGAGACGCGGTCTGGTTTCTCTGGCTGATGCTGACAATGCCCGGGCAGGGCTGCTGAGCGCTGAGGCAGATGCCGAAAAAGCCGAAGCGGATCTGCAAAGTGCCATTCTTGAGCTGGGCGCACAGGGAGAAAATAATCCTGAAATTCAGGCTGCGCGCGCGGATCTGGAAAAAGCTCAGCTCGACAGGCACTTTGCCGAAGTGGAGGCCCCGACCCGTGGTGTCATTACCAACCTGCATCTGGCAGTTGGCCAGTATGTCGCGGCAGGTTCCGCGGCGGTAACCTTTATTGATGCCCGTGGTGCCTGGATTACCGCCGACCTGCGTGAGAATCAGATCGGCCATGTAGTCACCGGGGATGAGGTGGATATTCTGTTTGATGCAATGCCGGGCACGATCTTCCGTGGTCATGTGCAGAGTCTGGCCTGGGGGATTGATCCGGGCCGGCCATACGCCGGAGGCCTGGCGCAGAATCAGCCGGAAAATGACTGGTTCGAGCCTGCCCGGCGGATACCGGTAAGGATAGAGCTTTCTGACAGTCTCGACGCCTGGCCTGCGCCAGTGAAAGCCGGTGGTAAAGTCGCAGTGGTGGTCTATGCCGGCGGGCGTAATAACCCGGTTTCCTGGATTGCAGCCGGACTGTTAAGAATTAAGTCCTATCTTTCGTATCTTTACTGAAGCCTGCTATGTACGTCGCGCCGCGTCCACTGCTTGCTGATGATCCTCTTTATGCCATACGTCTTGCCTGTGCCGTGACCTTGGCATTGTTGCTGGCTATGTGGCTGAATTCACCCATGCCTATGCTGATGCCAGCGATGACATTAGGTTTGATTGCTGGTATTCGTCAGCGCTTTTCTGCCAAAAAAGCCTTTGGCGGACCACTGGCAATGATTTTTATCATCAGCTTTTATGCTGCTCTGGTCGCCCTGACAAGGCCGATGCCGGGGGTTCTGCTGGTTGTTATTCTGGCCAGCTGTGTTTTTGCCTATTTTATTATTCTGCGCAGCGGCAGTCCGACCGGCATGTTGTTGCTGATGGGGGCGGTTCTGATGTCGGTGATGGGCATGCATTCACTGACGATTATGTTTGTTATGCGCGATGCCTTTATCGAAGCCTGTCTTGGCGCTTTGATTATTATTCCGCTGCTTTACTGGCTGCTGCCACCGCATAACAACACACCTTTTATTGAGGTTTATGAACCAGACCAGAGAGGAGAGCATGCCCTGCGTGCGCTTATTCGTGGTCTGGTATTAATGCTGCTGATTTTCTGGCTTTATACGGTTGTCGACAGCTCAAATATCATGCTGGCTATGGCCGGAGTCTTTGTGCTGGTTTTCCCCACCCGTGAGCGGCAATTTGCCGAAGCCTGGGAAAGAACCTTCGCCACCTTTGTGGGGGGCGGAATGGCGTTGTTAATACTGGCTGTTTTTTATTATGCGGCCCATATCAGCATTCTTTTTCTGTTGTTATTTCTCGTCGCTCTGTTTCTCGGCAATAAGATGTTACATGGCCGCTATCCGCCCATGGTCTATCAGTTTGCCTTATCGGTAACCATTGCACTGGTGGTCGGTGCTCTGAGCAGCAAGGCACCCTTAGGCTATACCGGGATGCGTATTTTTCTCACCCTTGCCGGTGCTTTAACAGCGGCAGTACTCACCAGTTTTCTGGAACGCCTGCTGATTACCGAAAAACATTAACCGCAGGTTGCTTTAGGGCCTGTTTAACTGGCGTTAACAGGCCCGGTAGGGCAGGCCTGTTTCAGCCTGCATTATGGTATGTCTGCTGCTGATGGTTAATTAAACGCCCACTGCATTTTCAGCCACAGGGTACGTCCTGGCTCATTGACGCGGGTGGTGCTTTCGTAGCCCGGAATTGCCGCGCCGCTGCGCGAAATATGTTCGGCGTAGGTAACGTCAAACAGATTGTCGATACCGGCGGTCAGCAGCATATCGTCCAGCGGGCGATAACCGGCATTCAGCGAGAACACATTAAAGCCACCGCTTTGTCCAATATCCTGACCAACAATATTACCGCTGCCTTCAGCAACGCGGTTCTGCTCTTCGACTAAGCGCCATAACGCACCGGCTGACCATAAACCGTTGTCGTAATTCAGACCGAAGCGGGCTTCGAGAGGAGGCATCTGGCCCAGTGCGCGGTGGTCGCTGTCGTTTTCGCCATGCACCCAGGCGAGGGTGGCGGTGCTGTTCCAGCCGGGGGTAAATTCCCAGCGGCTGTCGGCTTCTGCACCGTAGCTGGTGGCGTCGATATTACGTGCATTACTGGCAAAGGCACTCACATCCGGCAGGGTTTCAATCAGGATGTAATCTTTGTGCTTGGTGTAAAACGCCGAGACCGAGGCCTGTACATCACCGGCATTGTGCAGCGCGCCGATATCCAGCTGGGTGGTTTTTTCCGGGGCAATATCAAACGTGGAGGCTGTACCTTCGACACGCATACCCATCATATTGACCGTGGCTTCCGGTAATTTGGAGCGCTCCCAGTAATCGGCCGCGCGTTCGCTGTGTCCCAGGCCGGCGTATAAACGGTTGGCGCTGCTCAGCTGGTGCTCGTAGCGGATAAAGCCATTGCGCAGCGTGTTGTTGTCATCCATGCCGCTGGTGGTTTTACCCGTACGTAAATCTTCGGCTTTATCTTTATTAATGCGCACACCGGCATGCACGCTGTGGCCAGCGTTATAGCGATGATCGAGTTCGGCATAAATACCGTTGCTGGCGAAGCGCATATCATCCACACGGCTCAGGCTTTCGTAATCCGGTGTGCCACTCATGCTGCTGGCTTTACGCAGCGAGTGTTCGTTGCGCTGGGTATCAACGCCGATTTCCAGTTCGGTCGTGTTGCTTAATGCCAGCGTACTGCTGAGGCTGGCGCCTTTGGTTAAACGGTCCGGGTTGGAAACCATTTTCATACCGCTGTTAGCGCGCAATGAATAATTATCCATCACGTGGTCAACGTAATTGCGGTAAATACGGGCTTTTACGTTATTAAACAGCGGCGAGATATTTTCCTGTTCGTAACTCAGGCCTAAGTTGGAGCGATCGAATTTTGCGCCGTCCATGCTGCGGTCGCCGTAGCGTGCTTCACCATCGCTTCTGGCGCCGCTCAGTTCGATGCGGGTATCGTTATCCGGCGTCCAGCCCAGTGCGGCGTTGGTACTCCAGCGGGTGTAGGCTGAGTGTACTTCGTTGCCGTCACCGTCTTCATAGTTATTGGCGTCGGAGCGGGTGCCGCTTAAATCGACATAGCCTTTCTGACCACCGGCCAGCAGATGGGCAACCTGATCGTTACGGTCGGCGCTGCCTGCCAGCAGGCTGACTTCGCCCTGTACCGGCGTGGTGGAAAAATCCGGTGCCACACGTTCAAACATCACCACACCGGCACTGTTGCCGGGGCCGTATTTAACCGTTTGCGGGCCTTTTAATACGGTTACTTCGTCATAGGCTTCGGGGAAAACATAAGCGGTGGGCGGGTCCATGCGCATACCACAGCCGCCGAGAATCATTTCACCATCCAGTAAAATCCCCAGACGTGATGCTGCCATGCCACGGAATACCGGATCACCGTCGGTACCGCCTTTGCGGATCACTGAGAAGCCGGGAATATTCTTTAATAAATCGGCACCGTCGTGGGCAGGAATGGGCTGGCGCGGCGCTTTCGGGTCGGTGGTTACAGTCAGTACACCGCTCATTGGCGGAGCGGTAACCACCATCGGCTCCAGTTGGGTTGCACTGTTAGTCGCAGTGTCTGCAGCAGTGTCAGTGTCTGCCGCCAGGGCATTTTGCACGCTCAGGGAAGTAATCAGAAACGCTAACAGCGATGGTCGGAAGGCCGGCATAAATACTCCGCAATAAAAAGATAAATACATTAATGGCGCGCAGAGTAACCGCTGGGGCGCCTGTGCGGGATGCGACAGGGTGTCGCAGGGCTGATATGCGTCAGTTCATCGCTGGCTGACTTGCGTTAGCGAAAAGTCTCATGCCTGAGAATGGCTTGCGGTGTTAGGGTAATTGTTCTGTCACAGTGGCAGCCCATAACAACAAAATCACCCGATCCGGAACGATATGAGGCCTTTTATGGCAGGACGATACGAGTCTTCCGCAGAGCATCAGGCAACACCGGGAAACCCGCGTATGCTGCTGGCCGCGTTACTGCTGCTGGTGGGTGTGCCATTGCTGGTGTATCTGTTTCTGGCCCCCGCTCAGAACGAACAGGCGGCGGATGTGGAAACCTACAGCACGGTGAGCGCAGAACAGCGTGCGCTGCGGCTGGATGACGGTTCAGAATTACGCCTGCAGGAAAACAGCAGTGTGGCCGTGCGTTACAGCGCCGAGCAACGCCGCGTGCAGCTGCTGCGTGGTGAAGTGCTGTTTATTATTGCGCCGGACAATGTCCGGCCATTCTGGGCCCAGGCCGGAACCCTGAGGCTGCGCGCCGATGCCAGCGCTTTTACCCTGCAGATGGGTAATGGCGTTGTGGCCCTCGAAGTACTGGAAGGCAGTGTGCGCGCACAGTCTGGCGGTGGTGTGCAGACCCTGAATGCCGGTGAGCGGGTAGAACTGGCACTCAGTCGCTGAATTATTTTCCATTGTAATGTCCCCCTTTGACGCCTTGCGGCGTCTTCTTCCCTTTCATCAGAGCCTGGAGCAGCGCATGGCTGCTCAGCCGGTCTGTTACGCAGCGGCCCGTGTTGTCCTGCCGCAGTGAAGTTTTGATGTGGTACAAAAGTACCGCAATCGAATTGCGATGGGCCAAATAATAATCATAAATACGAAGGTAACTCTTATGAACAGATCCATGCTGACGGCCGGCATGATGCTGGCCGCACTCTGTGCCGCGCCTGCTCAGGTATCGGCTTCACAGGAAGGCAGCTTCAGTACGCTCACCTACAACGTCGCCGGTTTACTGGAATTGTTTTCCAGTGCGGTATCGCCGCGCCAGAGCGCCACGGAAGAGATCAGTTGTTATATCAACGAATTTGATGTGGTGAACGTGCAGGAAGATTTTAACTATCACGCCGCACTCTATGACACCTGCAACACCCATCCATACCGCTCCGCCACCACCGGCGGCATGGGGATTGGCAGTGGCCTGAATACCCTCAGCCGCTTCCCGTACAGCGACTGGGAACGGGTCAGCTGGAAAGACTGTAATGGCGTTGATTGTTTAACCCCTAAGGGCTTCACCCTGGCCCGTACCCGTCTGGCAGAAGGCGTGTATGTGGATATCTATAACCTGCATACCCAGGCTCAGGTGGGCGATGCCGATCTGGCTGCCCGCCGTGGCAATATCCGCCAGTTAATCAGCTATATCGATGCCAATTCTGCCGGTAATGCGGTGATCGTGATGGGCGATACCAACACCCGTTATACCCGCAGTGGCGATAATATCTGGGAATTGCTGAACCGTGGTTTCAGCGATGCCTGGCTCAAGCTGTCGCGTAACGGCGACGTGCCGGTAAGCGGCGCTGATGCCCTGACCTGTGATCCGCAGACTTCGGCCCCGGATTGCGAAATTGTCGATAAAGTACTGTTCCGCGATAACGGTTTTGTCGGGCTGGATGCGGTCTATCACCTGCTGCGTCAGGACGACAACACCAGCGATGGGCTGCGTTTATCTGACCACCCACCGCTGCAGACTGACTTTGTTTATTCCACCCCGGCCGACCGCCGGCTGAGCGATCCTTTTGGTGGCCCGCACGGTACGCATTTTAACGATGTGGCGGTATTACCGCAGAATCCGGCCGTAAGTGGCGTAAATATCCGCGCCGGTTCCCGCGTTGACCGTATCGACCTGACCCTGAGCAATGGCTTCGTGCTATCGCACGGCGGTAATGGCGGTACGGATCATGTGCTGAACCTCAACAGTGGTGAATACCTGATTTCACTGCAGCTGTGCAGCGGCCAGAAAGACGGCAGAACCCGTATCTTCTACAGCCGCTTTACCACCAGTCAGAACCGCAGCGTCGCGGCGGGCTCAACCACCGGCAGCTGTCAGACCTTTAATGCTCCGGCTGGCTGGCAGATTGTTGGCCTGCATGGCCGCGCCGGTGAAGAGCTGGATAAAGCCGGTGTGGTTTACGCACCGTTCCAGGCGGGCAATATTCCGCCAGCGGTGGACTACGTGCAGTTTATTAATAACGCCTCCGGCCTGTGTCTGGATATCAGCAATGCCAACATGAGCAACGGCACCAACGTAGGCCAGTGGACCTGCAATAACGGCAACTGGCAGAAATGGCATTACGACGCCAGCAGCGGACTAATCCGCAGCCAGCAGGACAACCGCTTTTGTCTGGACAATGGCGGCAACTTTGCCAACGGCGCCAACCTGATGATCTGGCAGTGCAATGGCAATGCAAATCAGCGTTTCAGCCTGAATGCCGATGGCTCAGTAGCTATGCGTACATTCCCGGAACAGGTGGTGGATGGTTACGGCAGCAATGCCGGAGATAACGCCGGAACCTGGTATAACTGGGGTGGGAATAACCAGCGCTGGACGCTGGTGCCTTAAGGGCCGGGCTTTAGCGGCTACTTAACCCCTGCTAAGGCTTTTGAAGTGCAATCAGCGTTTAATCATGATTTAAATAAAAAAATCCCGGAGTATTCCGGGATTTTTTTTAACTTAACTGCTTCTTCAGTTCCTGCAACCGCTGTTGCTGCTCTTTACGCGGCAGCGGTGTCTCGCTGTGTTCGGGCAGCGCTTTGGCCACTTCCATCTCGATACTTTCGCCATTCTGCAGGCGCCTCAGCAATATTTCATAATTGCGTTTAAATACCGGGAAGGTTTTCTCTTCGACATTATTAGCCAGAAAAAACCAGTCGCTGGCACGGCCGGCGAAGTACACCGCCGGGTGGCTCCAGTTAAATTCTTTTTTCGGCGACGGTGCGCGGCAGGCTTCCATGAAAGCGGCGTGAACGGAAGGCAACCCCAGGCTGTCGGCTACGTCGCAGCGGGCCAGTACTTCGTGCACACTGGGCAGGAAACTGCTTTCTTTTACCGCTCTTTCGGCGGCACGCATCATCACGTCACCACTGTATTCACCCAGCAGCCGTGCCCATAACCGCTTCGCCATAATCATGGTGTCGAGGTCGGGAAAGGCCTTTAAAAACTGGTTGTGATAATTAAAGCGGAACAGCTCAAAAATCTGGTTAATGGCTTCTTTCTGCTCAATGCTCGGCTCGTGCGCCAGGGTTTCACCAGCTGGTGTCTTTGAGTCGCTGGACGCTTGCTTCAGCTGTTGCGTAACCCGGTTGAGCAGTTGTGTGCTGGCCGGTGTGCGTGCCATAAGATTCTCCTGACGAAGTCTGGGCTAAACGCTTGCCCCATTGCTGTTTAACGTATTGCAGAAAACGGCTGTTCCAGCTGTTGTGTACCTGATTGGAGTCGCGCCAGTAAAGCACAAATTCCGCTACCAGACCCTGAGCAAACTGACGGTCGATATGACCCATGGCGAGAATGTCGTAGCAGTCCTCCGCCGGTTGCCAGTTATCGGGAATACGGGTCGGCAGGGAGGAATGCTCCACCGAGGCACTGTAGCGCGCCCATTGCTGGCGCACCTGCTGAATAAACTTGCTGTTCCAGGTTTTGAACGCGTCGCCACGTTCGGCCCAGTAGAGTACAAACTCGGCCACGGCATCGGCAATAAACTGTGGGTCGATACCGGCACGCTGCAGAATCTGGCAGGCATCCTGGCTCGGCTGCCAGTCGAGACTGATGGGGGCTGCTTCATCATGGCTGGGTTTAAAGGCACTGCGTTCCTGAACGCCCGTGGCGGCTGCGGTTCCCTGAAAACCACGCTCAAGGGTGCGCTGTTGCTTCTGTGCATCGTTCTGAGTGAATACCCACTGACTCTTCACATGGCGGAAAAAGCGGGTGTTCCAGTCATTACGGTTCGCGCCCTGTTCCTGCCCCTGCAGAATAAAGGTATCCAGCTGCGCCCAGGCAAAGCTGCGCGGAATGCCGTGTTGTTCGAGGCGGGCGAGGGTGTCTTCCTGTGGCTGCCAGCGCGATTCCAGCGGCTGCTTAAAGTGGCCGGGCTGGGTCGGGGGAATTGTCTGTTGTGGCTGCGCTTCACTGCCGGGTTGCGCACGCCCCTGCGTCTGCGCGGCGCTGAAGGCGTAAATAAGACCTTCGGCATCGGGAAACATCGGCCCCTGCAGGCTGAGCAGGCCTTTATCGAGCAGGTTGCGCAGCACGCGGCGGATGCTGACGTCATCCCAGAACGGCAGCTGGTTGCGCAGTGCCTGATTATGCAGCCGCGCCCATTGCTGACCCTGGATGCTGGCGGCATCGTTCAGCACGGTCAGCAGCACGGCTTCTTCCAGGCCAATGGTCGCCGCCAGCGTTGCCGAGAGGGCAATGGTTTTGTCGGTAAACAGCGGGTGACTGGGCATGGTTATTTCCGTAGCCGGTTTGCAGCCAGAGGCAGCGGGTGTTTTTGCCGGACAGGCCTGACATAATGGCCGCCCGGCAGATTCTGCCGGCATTGTACTCCGGCGGCCCTGCACTAAATACCCGGCATTCCGTATCAGCAACGATTCCCGCCTTATGGCGGCTCTGCGTTATTGATACCGGCATCACTGGTTGTGGCAGGGCCAAAGCGCTATTGTACCTATTTTCGAGGTTGTTCCCACGTCCATGACACGTCCAACGCGCGCATTAATCAACTGGTCTCACTTCCGCCACAATTACCAACTGGCCAAATCCGGCGTCAGCGGTAAGGCCTATGCGGTAATTAAAGCCAATGGCTACGGCCACGGGCTGGTCAACTGCGCCCGCGCCCTGAGCAGCGCCGACGGCTTTGCCGTGGCCTGTGTTGACGAGGCTCTGGCCCTGCGCGAAGCCGGTATCCGCCGTCCGCTGGTGGTGCTGCAGGGCGCTTACGACGCGCATGAATGGACACTGGCCGCCGAACACAAAATTCAGCTGGTGGTGCATCACCGCAAACAGCTGCAGGACCGGGCCAGCGCCACGCTGAGCCAGCCGGTAGGCGTGTGGCTGAAGATCAACAGTGGCATGAACCGCTTAGGGTTCCGCGTCAGCGAGGCCGACGACATCCTCGCTCTGATCAGTGCCGACGAACAACTGGAACTGCGCTATGTGATCTCGCACTTTTCCAGTGCCGATGAATGGCAGTCTCCGGTACTTGCCGCACAGCTTGATACTCTCTACAGCCGCGACTGGCCGGTGCCGCTGAGCATCAGCAACAGTGCCGGCCTGCTGACCGAAAAACGCATCAACAATGAACTGGTCGCCGAAGGTTTAAGCCGCCCCGGCATCATGCTCTATGGCAGCTCGCCGCTGAATTATAAAAGTACTGCCGAGCTGGGCCTGAAAGCGGTAATGAGCCTCGAATCACAATTAATCAGCACCCATGACGTACCCGCCGGTGAAACCGTAGGCTACGGCGGTGACTGGACGGCTGAACGCGATACCCGCGTTGGCGTTGTTGCCATTGGTTATGGGGACGGATATCCGCGCCATGCGCCGGCCGGTACGCCGGTGCTGGTGGACGGTGTTGAATGCCCGCTGATTGGCCGGGTGTCGATGGATATGATCACCGTCGATCTTACCGACCATCCACACGCACAGATCGGCTCGCCGGTTGAACTCTGGGGCGAGCATCTCAGCGTCGACCGTATCGCAGAACTGTGCGGCACCATCAGTTATGAGTTGTTCTGCCAGCTGACGCCGCGGGTAAAACGCGTGGCGCGCGAACTGCCGAGCGATGGCGCAACGGTACTTAATCCCTGATTTGCCAAACGTAAATATGAGAGCGTAAATGGACTTCCAGACCCTGCGTACTTACCTGCTGAGCAAGCCCGAAGCGCTGGAGGATTTTCCCTTCGGCCCGGATGCTTATGTGTATAAAGTGCAGGGCAAAATGTTTGCCCTGCTGTACGAAAAAGACGGCAAAGCGCGGATTAACCTGAAGTGTGATCCGCAGCAGGCGGTGGAATTACGTGATGTATTCAGCGCTGTAATGGCCGGCTACCACATGAATAAAACCCACTGGAATACTGTACTGCTGGACGGCGATGTACCCGACGGCGAACTGGAACGTATGGTCGATCATTCTTACCGGCTGATTTTTCAGAAATTAACCAGAGCGCAGAAGCGCTACCTCAGCACCCGTTACAGCGATAAAGAATTATGTGCGGAATAATGCCTGTTTGGCTGTGCTGGACTGGGCTGATCTGAGCTGGGCGTCAGCTCTGTCAGGCTTTTTAATTCCGTTCAGGTTTTAACGTCCGGCGAGCGCAAAGCCTTACTGTAAAACCCCGACTGATCAAAACAGCACACCCGCTTTTTACCCGAGGCGAGCATGTCGCAGGCGTTTTCGATACGGGTTACGCGGGTTTTGGCCTGCTTGGCAGACTCGATCCAGTGAATCCAGTCGACCCGGGCAATAGTCGTTGTTGCTTCCCACACCGCTTTAGCTTGCGGTGAGGCATCAAGAAGGGCCTGAAAATCTTCGGGCAGCGCAGGCTCCGGCTCCTTTTGCATGGCAGCAATTTCTACAGTAACCGTCTCACCGATCGTTGCGCCACAGGCCTCATACAGGATTTTATCCATTTTAAGCCAGTGGCTGAGCTGACCGTCCGGCTCCAGGGGTGCCTGAAACGGGTGATTATTGATGGTGCCTTCGACACTGGTGCGGCCACGGCGGGGCAGCAGATCGCTGACTTCTTTAGGCAAAATCAGAAATGCCCGCAGATCATCACCAGCGGCTTTTGCCGGAGCGTATAACTGTGCGGTAAAAGTGGCTTTTTCTGCATCCCTGCTCATCGATAACTCCGTCTGCACTTAATGAGTAGCGGAATGATAGTAGCGGCTCAGGCTGCGGCTGTTAACCTCTGTGGCTGCGCTGCCTGCTTATTATTGTGTAAATTTTATCGCATAACCTTGTGTGCCCGGCCTGACCATTCCTCACAATCCCTGACCCAAGCTTAAATTTAAATGCGCATACTGGTAATGGACTCATTTGTTATCAGGTATGCTTTATGGATATTAAAGGACTGGTGAATCTGTTTCTCAGCTCTGCCACGGATCTTGCTCAGCAAGGTAAGCAGGGCGCAGAGAAGGCTTTGAATATTCCTGCCGAAGGCGAGGCGCGCAGCGATACCTTATCGACCCTGGCCAAAGGCGCTTTGGGTGGCGGTGCACTGGGTTTGCTGCTGGGCTCAAAAAGCGGCCGCAAGCTTGGCTCAACTGCGCTGAAGGTTGGTGGCAGCGCCGCGCTGGCTGCCGTTGCCTTTAAAACTTACCAGAGCTGGAAAGCCGGAAAAAACGCAGCGGCTGCTGGTGGCGACCATAATGCCGCACTTCAGACTCCGGCCGCGGCTTTACCAGAACAGGCCGCTATCAGCGCCCCCGCACCGAACGAACGTGAAAGCCTGCTGCTGTTATCTGCCATGATTGCTGCCGCCAAAGCCGATGGCCATATCGACGACGCCGAACAACAACGCATCAGCAACGCCGTACAGGCCATGGGCGCAACAGCAGAGGTAAACCGCTTTGTTGAACAGGAACTGCGCAAGCCACTCGACCCGGCAGAAATAGCCGTTCAGGTAAAAGCACCGGAAGAAGCCGCCGAAGTCTATCTGGCCTCGGTGTTAATCGTGGATGAACAAAACTTTATGGAAAAAGCCTACCTGCAGGAACTGGCCCGGCAGTTAAAGCTGGAGCCTGGTTTGGTGGCTGAACTGGAAAAACAGGTACAGCTGGCGGGTCAGGGGTGACTGATTGAGGATAGCGGACTTGCGGCAGGTTAAGAAAGGGTAGTGCGGCAGGTTAAGAAAAGTTAGCAGAAAAAATGCGCGAGAGGTGGGATTTAATTCTGGCAGATTAACGCGGATTTTTCAGAGGGGTTGGGTTGGAACGGACACCCTGTTGGTTTGATTTTGGTGCCCGTTCAAGCGGGGGAAGATCAGTCCCGTCTTGCTTGGCCTTGTTAGGTTGCGGATTAGCACTACATTTCATCGATATTTGGGCTTCGAACCTGGCCAATATACTCTTTAGCGCATGCGCCATACTTTGCGAAGTTCTCGCGCGCTAGCTCAAGGCTTAGCTCCCCGTTTGGACCCCCGCGGAAAATGCTGGAATCTGCGTCGCTTTGACCATCGTCTTCCCAGCAGCAAACGGGACATATCTCGAAAGCTCCAGCCTCGCCTATTGTTTTGAAGCCGCAACAGGGACAAGGCAAACAGTAGTCAGACTGTGGCTTCATCTTCAGCTACCTAACGCTAAGCTCAGGGGCAGTAAAAAGTAGAGCGAGGTACGAGCGGCGTTTTTTGCTGTCCATTGAAGCTACTTGTTAACTTTTTTCTCAACTTTAACTTCTCGCTTTCTCTTTCTGATGAATCTTGCTGTATATGAGAAGGCCATTTCTTCCAGATCTTTTGTAAGTTGACTGTGCGAGAAACCATAAAGTGCAGACAGAGCATTTGTTGTTCTATGTATCCATTCTTTCGCATCTTCCTTTGTCATGGCTCCTTTAGTGGAAGTCTCTTTAACGATTGACCAGAATGTTTCTGCCATGACTTCAGATATGCCACCAAAATTAGCCCCCTTTACTTTGTGGTAAAGCACAAGACCTTCATGAAAGTGCTCACGCAAGTATTTTTCTAGCACATCACTTAGCTCATCCTTCTCAATCTCTGATCTTAATAGATGCAAATTCTTCAAATATGCTTCCATATCAGCCAAAACAGAAGTTTTTCTATCATAGAGAATTTCAAACGACTTCAGTCTCTGCTGGTTTCTATACGTAAAGTACGCTGCCACTATTGCAGTAATTATTGCCAGATATGGTGCTATGTTTAGTTCCACAGATCTCTCGTTTTTTATTAAGTTAACAGCTTATTAGTGTGCATGCGCATTAATTCGGGGAGGCTCTTTCGAATATTCCCACGTAACATATTGAACAGCCTGAAAAATCTTCCATAACTTAAATATCCCTTCCAGAAAAACGCGCACGCCTGTTAATTCTAATTTCCAGCGTACATAAACTTGTAAACCAGCTTTGTAAATTATTGATTAACTTCGCGTTTAAGTTACTGGCCTCCGGCAAAACGAGCAAGCACGAATGTAAAGCGTGCCAGATTTCGTTTAAATCCGGAAATATACTGTATGTACATCAGTACTTCTTTACGTTGAAAGTTTTGCTATTACCCACAAAAAACCACTGATTGCTGATTCAGACACGCTGCCGCCCGTCCTTGTAAGCGCAGGGCAGGAATTGCGTGATAAAGCAGTCGGATTTCAGGCGGGGAGGGTATCGGTGCTGAGTCAGATAAACCGACCTGACGGTCTGAGTTCTGGTGTTGTTATATCGGCGGATACGGCTTCCCTGCTGGACTGAAGAGTACTGAAGTTCTGGGATGGGTTCAATAATTGATAAAACTGGTTACAAGTGGCTAAGGGCGACAGTTGTTCACTGTCGTGGTCTTATTTTTACTGCAGAGTAGCCGCTGCGCGGTCTGGCTTTTGTAATAGCCTCTGAGCCAATGCGGGGCAAGCCCCTGCGCCCCATGCAAGGAGAGGTATCTCCTTCCGATCCTCTCTTGCGGCTGTCCGGTGCTGTTCAGTCAACTGCGTGGCCAATCCGGCCCGCACAGCAATTCGCCCGGAGCCTTATACCGTTTGATAATTTAAATGAATGGGCTCCGGGCCGTACTGTGCTTTCCACCGGATTGCCTGCCTGGTTGACTGGCACCGCACAAATGCCGCGTTCATTCAGACGCAACGCGGCTTTTCAAAAGAAACTCTGCCAGCTTTGAAGTTTGGCTTTGCGTCATGGTTTTATGCGCACGTGGCCCGCCGCAGCGAACGATGGTTTTTCTGATCCGCCGGGCATGGATGCCCGGCGAGTGCGCAGCGACAGGGACGTCGCATGGGCGCGTGGTCAGAAAAACCGAGTGAGTAAGGGGTTACGGGCCACAAAGCGCGAAGCAGGGAGTTTGCCCGACCGGCGTGAGGGGTAAGACCCCTCAAAGAGGTCATAGGGCCGGGCGGTAGCTCAAAAAGCCAGCCCGCGCTGCGGCTACAACTCAGAACACAACTACCTCCAGCAGTAGCACTACCACGCAGAGCGTGGGAGCGAGTCGAGAACACATCTACCTCCAGCAGTAGCACTACCACGCAGAGCGTGGGAGCGAGTCGATCATTTCCAGAGCCAGCAACACAGCAGGCACTACCACGCAGAGCGTGGGAGCGAGTAGGCTATCGCGACTGAAAGTCGCTCCCACAGGTTGCTCCCGCATGTCGCGGATAAGATCCGGTCCCACACCCTGCCAGCCTGCAGCTGCCACCAACACTGTTCCGCAACGCCGGCTTATGGCAGCATTCCCTTATTGTCATCTTTGATCACCACAGGCCCGAGCCTTTATGTCCGATTCCAATCCGCTGCTGCTCGATAAGCAATTGTGCTTCTCTCTGTACGCTACCTCGCTGGCGATGACTCAGGTGTATAAACCTCTGCTGGAGCCGCTGGGGCTGACCTATCCGCAGTATCTGGTGTTGCTGATTCTGTGGGAGCAGGACGGTCTGGGGCTGAAGGATATTGCCGCGCGTCTGGGGCAGAAGCCGGGAGCGTTAACGCCGGTGATCAAGCGGATGGAGGCTGAGGGCTTAATCAGCCGTTCGCGCAGCAGCGCCGATGAGCGGCTGTTGGAGATCCGCCTCAGTGAGCATGGCCGCAGCCTGCGCGAGAAGGCGTTGCAGGTGAATGCCTGTGCCGCCAGCCACTGCAATGCCGCTATTCCGGAGCTGATGGATCTGAAAGAGCGGCTGGATGTTCTGCGCCGGGCATTGCAGGGGGAATGATTTTATATTGCGCGCAATAGATTATTGCGATAATCTTTTCTCCATTCTGGCCACACAAGGCCATTTTTTAAAATCATATAGTTATTGCGATAACTATATCTTGGTGGCAGCGGGCAGCAACAAACAGCAGCAGACGGTGCCAGCAACGACGAACCGAAAACGGAGAATCCTATGGAAATTTTGTATACCGCCCAGGCAACCTCAACCGGCGGCCGCGATGGCCGCTCTGTCTCATCCGACCAGGCGCTGGATGTCAAACTCAGCACCCCTAAAGCACTGGGTGGTGCCGGTGGTGATGGTACGAATCCGGAGCAGCTGTTTGCGGCGGGCTATTCCGCCTGCTTTATCGGCGCGCTGAAGTTTGTGGCGATGCAGGATAAAACCGCGCTGCCAGCTGACACCGCCATTACCGCGCATGTGGGCATTGGCCCTAATGATAAGGGTGTGGGTTTTGCCATCGACGTTGAGCTGCATATCAGCCTGCCGGGCATGGATAACACTGTCGCTCAGACATTGGTGGAAAAGGCACACCAGGTATGTCCATACTCTAACGCTACCCGCGGTAATATCCGTGTTGAGCTGGTGCTGGTCTGAGTCATCGCCGTCTTTTGTCGGTGTAATACAACGGCGTGTGAGCAGGCACGCCGGCATCTGCTCAGGTGTAACCGCTAAGCCCATTTTTTATGTCAGGAGAACAACCATGATCAAAGCCTACGCAGCCTTCGAACCGGGTGGTGAACTCAAGCCGTTTGAATACGATCCGGGCCCGCTGGGTGACCATGATGTGGAAATCGATGTGGAATACTGCGGTATCTGCCACAGCGATCTGAGCATGCTGAATAACGAATGGGGCATGACCCGTTATCCCTTTGTGCCGGGCCATGAGGTGGCGGGGCGCATCAGTGCGGTAGGCGCTCATGTGAAAAAACTGCAGGTGGGTGATCGGGTCGGCCTCGGCTGGCATTCCGGTTACTGCAACGAGTGTCAGACCTGTATGGAAGGTGACCACAACCTCTGTGCCGGTGCGCGCGGCACTATTGTTGGCCGTCATGGCGGGTTTGCCGACAAGGTGCGGGCGCAGTCCGCCAGCGTAGTGAAACTGCCGGATAACGTCAGCAGCGAAGTGGCCGGACCGCTGTTCTGCGGTGGTATTACCGTGTTTAACCCGATTGTGCAGTTTGGTGTTAAGCCTACGGCGCGTGTCGGCGTAGTCGGGATTGGTGGCCTTGGCCATATGGCGCTGCAGTTCCTCAATGCCTGGGGCTGTGAAGTAACGGCCTTTACCTCGTCGGAAGCCAAGCGCACCGAAGCACTGGAGCTGGGCGCACACCGTACGCTGGATTCCCGTGATGGGCAGGCGCTGAAAGATTCCGCCGGGTATTTCGATCTGATTCTGTCGACGGTGAATGTAAAACTCGACTGGGGTTCCTATGTAAATACCCTGCGTCCGAAGGGCCGTTTGCATCTGGTCGGTGCGGTACTGGAACCGGTCGAGCTGAATGTGTTCGCGCTGATGGGCGGCCAGCGTTCGGTGTCGTCGTCGCCAGTTGGCAGTCCTGCAGTGATTGCGCAAATGCTGGAATTTGCCGCCCGCCATAACATCGAACCTAAAGTAGAAGTGTTTGATATGGCGGACGTAAATAACGCCATCGACCGTCTGGAAAACGGCAGCCCGCGTTATCGTGTGGTGCTGAAAAAGTAAGCGGCATTGTTGTAGTACTGCTGTTGTAGCGCTGTTGTACCTCTGTAGTACCGCTGTTGTACTTAAAGCCCGGAGCCGCCTCGTTTGGCGGCTTTTTTATGCCTGCAACACGATGCCGGATTGTTATACATCACTGGTTTTTATAAATAGTGCCTGTCGCTTGTAGCCAGCACTGGCGGGCGTGCAGGACTGGGCTAGATTGAGAGCGTGTGTACCTTGTATGCAAACTTATTCCGGAGCAGTTATGTGGTTCGATAAAAACAAAGACAAGGTTCAGCAGCTTGAACAGGCACTGGCCGAAGCTCAGGCGCTGGAGCAGGCATTGCGTCAGGATTCCGCAATGATTGAATTTGCCCCGGATGGCACTATTACCGCCGTGAATGATCTCTTTCTGCAGGTGGTTGGCTATCGCCGTGATGAGGTGATGGGCCAGCATCACCGAATGTTCTGCAGTAATGATTACGTTAATTCAGAAGAGTACCGCAATTTCTGGCGGCAACTGGCCGCCGGGCAATTTGCCAGTGGCTCTTTTCCGCGGATTAATAAACAGGGGGAGCGCCTGTGGCTGCGCGCTACCTATTTCCCGGTGCAGCTTAACGGCCGTGTGGTGCGGGTGATTAAACTGGCTCAGGATGTAACGGCTAATACCGAAAAGCGGCAGCGTCAGGAAGCGGTGATGGATGCTCTCGACCGTTCGCAGGCCATTATTGAATTTACCCCGGACGGTACCATCCAGAATGCCAATGAGAATTTTCTGCGCACCATGGGCTATCGCCTGGAAGAGATTAAAGGCAAGCACCACAAGATGTTCTGTACCGAGGGTTTTAACCGCGAGTATCCGGATTTCTGGCAGCAGCTGGGGCAGGGACGGATTCAGAATGGCAAATTTGAACGGCGTGATAAACAGGGGCGGATCATCTGGCTGGAGGCCAGTTATAACCCGATTCTGGACAGCAATAAGCGTGTCGTGAAGGTGATTAAATTTGCCCGTGATATCACTGAGCGGGTTACACAGGCACTGCAGGTGCGCGAAGCATCGGAGCTGGCGCGCAGTAATTCGGCTGATACCGTTAATCTGGCTCAGAACGGCAGTGGCCTGTTACGTGCCAGTGTTACGGCATCGGCGCAGGTGGCGGCACAGGTGGGTGATGTGGCACAGAGCATCAGCAATTTAAGCAGTAAATCGGCGGAAATTTCCGCCATCGTCACCACCATCAGCAGCATTGCCGAGCAGACTAATCTGCTGGCCTTAAATGCCGCGATTGAAGCGGCGCGTGCCGGTGAGCATGGCCGTGGTTTTGCGGTGGTCGCCGATGAAGTGCGCAGTCTGGCATCGCGTACCAACAGCTCAACACTGGAAATCGACGAAATGGTTAAGGCGAATGAAGCCCTGACCCGTGCGGCGATGGAGCAGATGGAAAAAACCCAGCAACAAACCCGGCAGGTGGGTGAACAGATTCAGCAGGCGGCAGATGTGATTGAGCAGATCCGCCACAGCGCTGAAGACGTAGCTGCCACGGTTGCCCGGCTCAATTAATCCTGATCTCCCACCATGCCCGATGGCTGCAGATACTGATCGCGCAGCGCCAGAATCTGCTCATCGGTCAGGCAGTTTCCTGCATCCCAGCTGCTTTTCAGCAGGCAACGCAGCGCATGCAACTGATCGCGCTGCTGTTGCAGGCTGGCTAATAAAGTATCGATATCCTTCAGCCGGCCATTCAGGGTAGTCATGACCCGTTCATGATCGACGCCTTGCTGCTCATCGCGCAGCAGTACCGGAATATCCCCCAGAGCAAAGCCCATATTCTGCAGACTGCGGATCATCTGCAGGCGCAACAGTGCGCTGCCATCGTAACGGCGGCTGCCGCCAGCGGTACGCTGCACGCCACTCAGCAAACCCTGCTGCTCGTAATAGCGGATGGTGGACGCAGGCGTCTGACTCTGGGCAGCCAGTTCACCAATGCGCATTAATCGTGTATCCGCTTTGCTGGGGAGTGCTGCAGAGGGTTTATCGACAGATGAAAACGGCATAAAAAACCAGTTGAACTTAAAGTTAACTTTAAGTTTAGCATCGTGTTTGTCGAATCTTCACACAATTTATTCCGGAGCAGTTATGACTTCAACCGTGTTTACCCCGCTGACTCTGCCCAATGGCCAGCAGCTTATAAACCGCATTGCCAAAGCGGCGATGGAAGAAAATATGGGCGATGCGCAGTTACTGCCGGATGCGGCGCTGACTCACCTCTACCGGCGCTGGGGTCAGGGCGGCAGTGGCCTGATTATTACCGGTAACGTGATGGTCGACCGGCTGGCAATGACCGGCCCCGGTGGCCTGGCGCTGGAAGCGCAAACGCCATTGGCACCTTTTATGGCACTGGCGCAGGCGGCGAAAGAACAGGGCGCAAAAATCTGGATGCAGATTAATCACCCCGGTCGTCAGGTGTATGCCGCACTGGGGGGGAAGGCGTTGTCGGCATCGGCGGTCGCGGTGGATATGGGCAAACATTCACATTTATTTGCCCGGCCGCAGGCGATGACCGCAGCAGAAATTGAAGACGTTATCAGCCGTTTTGTAACCACCGCGCAGCGGGCTGAACAAGCCGGTTTTGATGGTGTGGAAATTCATGCCGCACATGGTTATTTACTCAGCCAGTTTTTATCACCGCTGACCAATCAGCGCACGGATGAGTGGGGTGGCAGTCTGGAAAACCGTGCGCGTTTATTACTGGAAATTACCCGCCGTATCCGCGCTGCGGTTAAACCAGAATTTGCTGTTGCAGTTAAATTAAATTCCGCCGATTTTCAGCGTGGCGGTTTTGATATTGCCGACGCCAAAGCCGTAGTAACCCTGCTCAACGAACTGCATGTGGATGCGATAGAAATTTCCGGTGGCAGCTACGAAGCACCGGCAATGCAGGGGCGTACCGCTGATGGCCGCACCCTGGCACGCGAGGCGTATTTTCTCGAATTTGCCGAACAGATTGCGGCAGTCGCGAATATGCCGGTTATGAGTACCGGTGGTATCACCCGTTTGCAGACCGCAGAACAGGTTGTTAATGCCGGCGTGGCGCTGGTGGGTATGGCCAGTGCACTGGCCGTATGTCCGGATCTGCCGCAACGCTGGCAGCAGAACCCGGCGTTTGAATTGCCGTTGGCGCGTATCGAATGGAAAGATAAAGCCATCGCCAGCGTCGCTACCATGGCATTAATCAAACGCCATTTACGTCGCTGGGGTAATGGCGCGAAAAAAGAAACGGTATTAAATCCGCTGTTAAGTCTGATACTCGACCGGGTGCGGCTGAAGAAACTGATTAAGCGCTATCGTAAGCTGATTGGTGTCTGATTACAGGAAAAACAGGCGTCTATGAACGGACACCTGTTTTTATAAGCTTCAGGCATGCTTCACATTCATGGTGATATCTGCGGTAAAGCACAGCGTGTTCTGGTCGTCATAAGCGGCGACCGGAATATGCACTTCTCCGGGCTGGGAAAAATCCACCGCGCTGCAGTCGGCCTCAACCTTTAAATCGGTTTTGGCTTTGGCCACATATTTCACGCTCATACCCGCCGGAATCCAGCGCGCGCCAGCCGGGATGCTGGCGTCGGTCACAATACCGGCCATTAATTCAGCCGCGTTGCACATGGCAATCGCATGCACAGTACCAATATGGTTATGCACTTTTTTCTGGTTACGCAAAATCATGCTGGCGTAGCCCGGACGCAGTTCGGTGACTTCCGGATCAATGGTGGAAAAATACGGGGCGACCATGCCGATACCGGCCGAAAATTGCTGTGCACCGAGTTGTTCAAACATTTTTAAAAACTGACTCATGGTTTTTTCTCTTCTTATTGTCAGGAGGGTAGGAATGGCTGAATAACATTAAATTTACTGCAGCAACGGCAACAGTTGCCCGGCCCAGACGGAATCGCGGTAGCGTTCGCGGAACCAGCCCAGATGGCCGATTTTCTTTTCACCGATATCCGCCGGTTTCAGGCGGATCATGGTGCGTGGTGAGTTCTGATAAAAGCTGTGCAGCGATTCGATATTGCGCCGGGACATCATTTCATCGTCGCTGAAGGCAACCGAGGTGATCGGAACCGTGACACTGGCAAAGCGTGCGCGCATAGCTTCACCTTCGGCGCCCACGGCGTATTCGCGGTTCAGGCACCAGCGCCGCCACTGGCGCATCACATTGGCGGGCAGATCGCCGACCATGTTTAATCGGGCACCGGGAAAATAACCGGCCAGCGGTACGCTTAATGGTGCGATGAAATACCACAGCAGCCAGGCCACGCGTTTGGTCGGCGGTGAATTTTCGCGCCAGTAACCGCTGCCTGAAGCCACGGTGATGGCCTGATCAATCTGATTCACGGCGGGAATCATTCCCAGCAACTGGCCGCCAACACTGTGGCCGATCCACTGTAATTTCAGTCCGGGGAAATAATCCCGCGCGAAGCGGATAATGGCGGTGCAGTCTTCTTCGCCCCAGTCGCTGATATTGGTCTGGCAGTGGCGCAGAGGTGTCTGCAATGATTCTCCGGTACCGAAGTAGTCAAAGGTAATCACGTTGTGGCCCTGCTCGCAGAGAAAATGCGCAAACTTTTCATAGCAGCCCTGGGGCACACCCATCGCGCCGGCGACGACAACAACCGAGCGGGCTTCGCTGGCGTTGAATAAACGGCCGCGCAGCAGGCGCCCGCCCTGAGTCATCAGTTCGAATTTTTCCATAGTGCTCTCCACAGGTTCAGAATTCGCTCAGTAAGCGGTTTAAAAAGCGCAGGATGACCAACACTTCCTGCTCGCTGAAACCTTCGGTCATGGCGGCATTCAGCTGGCTGATCAGCGGCCGGGCGCTGTCGATCTTGCTGCGTCCGAGCAGGGTCAGATAGAGACGCGAAGCGCGGCCATCCAGCTCACAGGCGCGGCGTTCTATCAGGCCGTTATGTTCCATACGTGCCGCCAGACCGGTCAGGGCCGAATTATTCAGATTCAGACTCTGCGCCAGATCTTTCAGCAGACAACCTTCATTGGCGGCAATCAGCATCAGCGCACCAAGCTGGGTTACGGAAATGCCCAGTGCTTCTTCGGCCTTCTGATCGGCGTGTTTGTATACCCGGTGGCGTGCGCTGTTGAGCAGGTAGAAGAGACGTTTATCCATAGTTAATGACCGCACGGCAATTAGTTCACATGTGAAGTAAATATAGTTCACATGTGAAGTAAGTAGCAAGCAGGTTTTGCTTTGCCGGATTTCAGACAGAGGCTAAGCCCATCCTGACCGCTTTGCCGAACCTCCTGTTTTAGCTATTAACTAAATAGATATTCAATAAATCCTTGATGGTGGAGTTTTTAGCCGCTATTTTTGGCTTATATTGATGTTTTAAATAAACAGGTGTTCTTTGTCTGAGATTCAGGAAAGCAAACAGCCTTCGCCACGCAAAACCCGTCTGAGCGCGGACGACCGGCGTGAACAGCTGCTGGATGTACTGGTGCAGGTGATCCGCAGTGAGGGCTACGAGCAGGTGACGATGGCACGGCTGGCGCAGGCGGCGGGGGTGAATCCGTCGTTGCTGATGCATCATTTCGGCAGTAAAGAAAACCTGATGCTGACGCTGGTGAATGTCAGCCTGCAGCGTTATGGCCAGCTGTTCCGCGAATTACCGGGCAGCGGCGATGCCCGCCTGCGGCTGGTACAGATGCTGGCTGTCTATTTTGGTCTGCGCTGGATGAATACCCTCGCGGCCCCGGAAGTCTTCGCCATTATGTCGCTGGCCCGTCGCCACGAAGAGGTACGGCTGGCGGTGGCCCGTATGTATCGCCGTTATCACCGCGTGCTGACCCAGGAATTGCGTTTCCAGCAGGAGCAGGGCTGTGTGCGTATTACTGATGCAGCCGCCAGTGCTCAGGTGCTGATGGCTCTGACCGAAGGCGCGCATTATTTTTCCGACCAGTTGCAGCCGCAGATCAGCGAAGCTCCCGGCGCTTATGGCCTGCGCATGGTGGAACACGCATTGTTGTTGCTCGGAGCCGGTCCGCTGACCCAGGCCGAGCGCGCCGGACTGAACGATTTTACTGTTACCGAGATGAATGGAGGTTCTTATGCAGCCGAATGAATGGCGACCGATGACCAATATTGCCCATGAGTGTTTTGGTTGTGGGCAGCACAATCATCAGGGGCTGAAAATGCGCTTCTTTACCAACGAGCAGCAGGTGCGTTCAGATCTGGTTATTCCCGGACATCTGCGCGGCTGGAGCAATCTGGCTCACGGCGGTGTTATTACCACGGTGCTGGATGAAGTGATGGGCTGGGCTGGTATGTATCTGCTCAATCAGTTTTTGCTGACGCGCGATATTAAAGTGCGTTTTAAACTGCCGGTCCGTATCGGCGAGCCGGTCAGTGTTTATGGTTTTATTGCCGAACAGAAAAATGACCGGCAGGTTATTGTGGCGGCCGAACTGCGTAATGCCAAAGGTCAGGTTGCGGCCAAAGCAGAAGGGCATTTTGCGTTATTTTCTGCCGAAAAATTTGCTGCTATGGATATCATGCCGGCTGATGAACTGGAGCGTATGAAAGGGATGTTTTCATCGGTACAGCGTGAGCAGATGCGTTTGCAACACGCCGAGAGCGAAAACGCAGGAGCCTGAGATGAGCGCCGATCATTCTGCCAGTGCACTGATTGTTGAAGGCGGTGCTATGCGCGGTATTTACAGCGCCGGTATTCTCGATGCTTTTATTGCCACCGATTATTATCCTTTCGACTGGTATCTGGGCGTATCGGCTGGCGCATCAAACGTGGCAGCTTATCTGGGTAAACAATACGGCCGTAATTATAAGGTCTACACCGATTATTGCCGCCGGCCGCAATTTAAAAGCTGGCGGCGTTTTCTGCGCGGCGGGCATTTAATTGATATCGACTGGCTGTGGGATATTACCGAGCGCGAATTACCGATCGGGCTGGAACATATCGAAGCGGTTAAAGACCGTTTTCTGGTGGTGGCGACCTGTGCCCACAGCGGCGAAGCACATTATTTATCGCCGCAGGCCGACGAGGTTTTTCAGGCGTTAAAAGCCTCGGGCAATATGCCGCTGGCGTTTAAAGGGCAGGTACAGCTGCGTGATAACATCTGGTTCGATGGTGGTGTGGCCGACTCACTGCCGGTGGAAGAAGCCTGGCGCCGCGGTGCGCGTAATATTCTGGTGCTGCGTTCCAACCCGGCTTCGTACCGTAAAAAAGCCTATAAAATTGCACGCTTTTTTCCGCGCTTATTAAAAGACTATCCGCACATTGCGGCACGCCTGCAGCAGCGTCATGACGACTATAACCGGGCGCTGGATTTTATCCGCCAGCCACCGGCCGGCTGCAATATCGTTGAAATCTGTCCGCCTGACGATTTTTCTGCCGGGCAGTTCACCACCGATATGAACATTCTGAATAAAGCCTATCAGGATGGCTTGCTGCAGGGTGCAGACCTGCTGCGGCAAAAATTATTCTGAACGCACTGCTGTTCCACAGTTTGTGAGTGGCATCGTGCCACTCCAAACTTTGGAATTAATCGATTATTGTTTTTCAATCTGAAACGCCTTTCCGGGGCAAGCCCCTGGCCCCCTGCAAGGAGAGGTATCTCCTTACGATCCTCTCTTTTCGGCGCGTCCGGCTTCATCCAGCCAACGGCAATGATTATGCGGCACGCAAAACAATTCGCCCCGGAACGACGCTTTAAAACACCAAACATTTGTATCGTTCCGGGGCAGGGTTTTGCTCTGAAGGCCGCAGAATCATCTGGTTGTCTGGCGCCGCACGATCGCCGGTTTAAGTAATCCGCTCAGCCGTTTTTCAACGAAAACCGTGTTTGCGACATGATATTTAAACAAATATGTTTGATCTGAAAAGCAGCATTGCGGTGATGTTTTCTGCGCCTCTGGGGCCGCCGCAGAAACCGCTGATATGTCTGGTCTGTCCGCAGGGATGCGGACAAGTGGCTCCGGCCATGGATGGCCGATGAGGCGCGCGGCCAGTAAATATCAAGGTTTTAAGGGCAACGGCCCAGAAAGCGCGAAGCTGGGGGCGGCCCGCCGGCAAGGGGATAAGTTCCCCTAGGAGGCAACAGGCCTTGATGTTAAAAAATGCTGTGTTTGTCAGCTGCGGTGCTGATTAAAGACTGTGGGACAGTAGTTATTCTGAACGGCTGATTGCCGGTGCTTCCTGCCCCTGCTGGCGGAAGCGCAGCGGCGAAATCCCCTCGTTACGTTTACGGAAGGCGCGGCCAAAATTTGCCGGGTCGTTATAGCCCAGCAAATAACTGATCTGCTGCACGCTGAGATTGGTGGTGCGTAAATACTGGTGTGCCATTTCCTGACGCCAGATTTCCAGTAATTCCTGATAGCTGGTGCCTTCTTCTGCCAGTCGCCGGCGCAGGGTGCGTGGTGACAGCGATAACTCATCGGCGACCTGTTCAAAGCCCGGAAAGCGTCCTTTCGCCCGTCCCAGCATCATGCGGATCTGGCCGGATAATTTCTGCCTTTCCTGCCACTGTTTTAATTGCTGTTCACACTGTTGGGCGGCCTGGCGCTGCACCTGAATATCGGCGAGACGTGAAGGGATATTCAGGTCGGCGGCGGGCAGAATGATCTGGTTCTGTTCCTGATTAAAGCGCACCGGGCAGGGGAAAAAAGCTTCGTACAGTGAGCTGTATGCCGGTGTATGGAAGGCAAAGTTCACCTGACTGACACGCGCCTGACCGCCGGAGACAAAATCAATCACCGCCAGCAGTGTGACGGTCAGCGCCTCCAGAAACGTGGCGCGGATATCGCCCAGTACATACAGCTCGTCGATGGTCAGCGATGCCTGCAGGCCTTTCTGTTCCAGCCGCATCGACACCAATGGCGTGCGTGTTGCCACATACTGGCAGGCTACCTGAGCGGCATCGCTCAGTGTCGGACTGCTCATCGCCGCCAGCCCCAGCAGGCCGTGGGTAGTAATGGTCAGCTGACTGCCTAAATAGAGACCCAGACCGGGTTCATCAATCTCGTTGCGGCTTTCACGTAATGCGCCGCTGAACTGCTCCCAGCTGAGCTGACCGTCGATCTCTTCTATCTGGGCCTGATTCATACCGGCACGCAGCAGCATATCGGCGCCGTTGCCCCCGCGCGCTTCCACCAGATCAAGCAGGTTGCGCAGATAGTTGGTGGGCAGCTGTATGGTGGTATCGGAATGGTTTGTTTTCATTCTTTTATCTTACCCCGCCATTTCTGACTGACCAGATTATTGGCCCCAGATGACCATTCTCTGTCTGGTGCTGCTGTAACCCGGAAAACCTGCCAGACATAGACTGATCCCTGTCCACTGCGCTGGTTGTAAACCAATACGCAGCTAATAAAACAATAAAGGTCATTTGCTCATGCTGTCATTGTTTAAGAAGAAAGCCCGACAAGTCACCCTTGCCAGCACTCACCAGAGTTTTACCGCCGCCCCGGGCGAAACCATTTTGCAGGCGGCCCTGCGTGAAGGTATCCGCTTTCCGCACAGTTGCCGCGTGGGTGGTTGTGCTGCCTGCAAGTGCCGGCTGCAGCAGGGCAAGGTGAAAGAATTAACCGAAAGCGCTTATGTGTTAAGCGCTGAGGATCTCGATAATAACTACATTCTTGCCTGTCAGAGCGTGCCGAAAAGCGATCTGCTGTTGGATATTCCACACTGGGATAACCGCAGTCCGGATCATCCGTTGCAGACCGTATCCGGCGTGATTCAGATGATCCGCCCGCTGACCCAGGATATCAGCGCGCTGAGCATAACGCTGGACGAGCCGCTGACATTCACCCCCGGCCAGTATGCGCAGTTAAGTCTGAGCGGAACGGCTGCGCCGGCGCGCTCGTATTCTTTTGCCGGAACCTGTGCCGCCGGTGGCAGTACCGGGCTGGAATTTTTTATCCGCCATATTCCCGGTGGCGCGTTATCTCCTTTATTGCAGGACAGTGTGCGTATCGGCAGCAGGGTGCAGGTAGAAGGACCGCTCGGCGATTTCTGGCTGCGCCCGGATGACACGCCCATTTTTGCCATTGCCGGCGGCAGTGGCCTCGCCCCTTTGCTGAGTATTCTGCGTCAGGGCGTGGCCGAGCAGTCACGACGCCCGGTGACGTTGTTGTTTGGTGCACGCACGCAGAACGATCTGTATTGCCTCGATGAGATTCAGCAGCTGGCGCAGAGCTGGGCCGGGCCGTTTGAATTTGTCCCTGTGCTGTCCAGTGAGCCTGATGATTCTGACTGGGACGGCCTGCGTGGCTGGGTAACCCAGGCCATCGAAGGGCGCATGGCTGCAGACAGTCAGGTTTATCTGTGTGGTCCGGCGCCGATGATTGATGCGGCCATCAGCGAATGCCAGAAATTCAGCGTGCGCCCGCATCAGATTTTCTTCGATAAATTTCTCGACAGCCGTGACTTATCCGGTGCCGTTGCGGCACTGGCAGCCAACGCCTGACTTATTATAAAAAAGGAAAATTCCTATGTTCAAATATGCGAAATATACGCTGTTCCATATGCTGACCATTCCCTTCGCCATCGGCCTTACCCTGGGCGGCGAGTGGATGTATCTCGGTTTAGCGGCAGCCGCCGGATTTATTATTGCCGGTGACCTGCTGTTTGGTGATGACACGGTGGAGCCGGAATATGGCCATGAGTGGATTCTGAATCTGCAGCTGTATTCATCGCTGCTGCTGATTTTTGCGATGAATTTTTTAATGGTGTGGACGGTCGCCGATTCCGATGTACTGGGGTACGGCGCACTGGTGCAGCAACTGACCGGTTATGACGCCGCCGCTGCCCGTGCCGACAATACCCTGCTGCAATATGTGGTGGCGATTTTCAGCTGTGGGTTATTGTCATCGGTAGTCGGTACCATCGTTGGCCACGAATTAACGCACCGTACCTGGGACCCGGTGGCGATGTTTATCGGCCGCTGGTTGCTGGCGTTCAGCTGGGATACCGGCTTTTCAATTGAGCATGTTTACGGCCACCATATTTATGTCAGCACCGTTGGTGATCCGGCGACGGCACCGCGCGGCCGCAATGTGTACTTCCATATTCTGGCCTCCACCTGGAAAGGAAATATCAGCGCCTGGAAACTGGAAAAACAGCGCCTGCAGAAAAAACGCCTGCCGGTATTCAGCCACCATAATCTGTATATCCGTGGTTTGCTGATGTCGTTACTGCTGGAAATTGCCGCCTTTGCCATGGCCGGCTGGATCGGTGTGCTGGTATTTACCGCCTCTGCGCTGATTGCCAAAGCGTTTCTGGAAATTGTGAATTTTATGGAACACTACGGCATGGTGCGTAACCCGAAAACGCCGGTACAGCCATATCACAGCTGGAATACCAATAAGCGCGTCAGCTCCTGGGCAACCTTTAACCTGACCCGTCATTCTCACCACCATGCTGAAGGCGATGTGCCTTTTCATAAACTGCGCTCGTATCAGGACGCACCGATGATGGTGAATGGTTATCTGACGACCATTGCCCTGACCCTGATTCCACCGCTGTGGAACCGTATCATGGTGCCGAAGGTGCTGGACTGGGATCGCCGTTATGCCAGCGCAGAAGAATTAGAACTGGCGATGGAAGCGAACAAGCGCAGCGGTATTAAAGAATTTATGCAGCAGGATTACCGCGAATTGATTGCAGCGAAAAAAGCCGCTATGAACAGGCCTGCGCAGGCAGCCTGAGAGCAAAACGCCAGGTGAGCTTTGCCGGAGTTTCTGCGCGGGAACTCCGGCTTTTTTATACCGGCCCATTACAGTCTGCTTGTTGCAGATCAATAAATGATCAAACGCTTGTGGATCGCCAGCACAACAACGATTCTTTACATGCAAACTGCAGGAGTGGGGAGGATAATTCTCCGGGGTCTGTTTTATCAGTATAAACAGGCCGGTCATTCAACGATCAGGAGATTTCTGATGGCGGCTCTTATCGCACGTAAAACCCTGGTGTCGGTGCATCTGTATCTGGCAGCATTCTTTGCCCCTATTATCATTATTATGGCGATTTCCGGCGGACTGTATTTGTTCGGCGTAAAAGGCAATACCACTTATACCGACGTTGGCCAGATTGATGGTGTGACGCTGAGTGCAAAAAGCCCGACACTGACTGACGATGTTCAGGCTGTCTTAAAAAGCGCGGGTATCGACAGTCGCTTTGAATATGTAAAAGATAAGGGCAACAGCTTTTACACCCGCCCGACCAGCCGTGAGCATTACCTGCTGCAGCAGCAGGGCGACAATATTGTGATTAAGCGCGGAGAGCCGGATCTGCAGGCCGGATTAATGGAGCTGCACAAAGGCCATGGCCCTTCACTGTTTAAATGGCTGGAAAAATTATTCGCTATCGCTCTGGTGCTGATTATGGTCAGTGGCCTGTATCTTGGCCTGCAGTCACCGATGCTGAAAAACAAAACGCTGGTATTAAGCGGTGCGGGTCTGGCTGTGTTTATTGTGCTTGGGTTGCTGTAAGACTGACTACCACGCAGAGCGTGGGAGCCAGATGTCGCAGAGCGTGGGAGTCAGATGACAAACTGCGTGAGCGGGTAGCCTGGTGCAGAAATAAAAAAAGGGCCTCAACTGAGGCCCTTTTTTATTGCGCGTTATTTTTAATGTACCCGTGCACCGCTATCCAGCCATTCGCTGATTAAGCGCAGCTCTTCTGCACTGAGCATATTGGCGTGGTTAACCCGTGGTGTGTTTTCGTCCGGATTAAACAGGTAGTTGCTGTGATCCGGTTCGGTGCTGAACAGTTCGAAGAAATTCGCTGATTCAAGAGCACCCAGATCGGACATCAGCACGCGGCTGTAGCAGGTAAAGCAGTCGTTGCCCGGCTGTTCAACAAAAGGCATTTCCTGCTGACGGCGACAGTGATTGCTGCTCACCGGGCTGAACTGGTTGGCCAGATACATGTAGGTTGTACGTGGGCTGAACAGCTCGCGGTATGACACGATATTGGCTTTATCCAGTGCTACGCCGTCCCAGGTCAGATCCAGACCGGTGGCGCCGGAATTATCGTGGCAGGCAACACAGCTGCGGCCACTGTTATCGCGTCCGGCTTTTTCCCACAATGGCTGTACATGGTCGGTGTAGGTGATGCGGGCACTGCAGTCTTTATCCCAGCTGTTAATACAGGCGCTGCTGGTCGGTGCCGGAGTATCCAGCTGGCTGTAGCTGTAGCTGATGTCGGCGGCGGCATTGCTCAGGCTCCACACGTCCTGATAACGGATGTCGGCGCTGATAACGGCCAGATTTTGCTGATGATCTGCCAGTGCTTCGGCCATGGTCTGACCGTCTTCGCTGGCAACAATGGCGTTATTGGTATTGGCAAAGGCATAGCCGGCATGACCGCCCGGATTAACGCCGGAACCTTGCTGATAATGCAGGATTTCACCGGCAGCAACGTTCAGCGTGTGCGCTGACAGGGCATTCAGGTAGGCATAATCTTCGTTCTTGCTGGCCAGTGCTTTCAGACGGCTGTTCACCACTTCCAGGGTAAAGTCGGTGTTGGCCGGTACTTTAAACAGAGCGGAACCATCGGGCTGAATCGCGGCGTAACCCAGCAGTTCTTTGTCAGTGCTCAGTACGCGGATAAAACGCTCGCTGCGTTCATTCAGCGGAAACAGGGCCGGATCACGCAGAGCAGTAATGCCGCCCTGGCTGGCCATCATATCGACGCCTTCAACTTCATAAATACTGCGGATATTCACTACGCCATAGTGATTGCCAACAGGCTGGTCCGGCTCGGTGTAGGCGCAGTCTTCACTGTCGTTAAAATCATCAAGCAGTGAGGCGAGAGCAACGACTTCTGCGCGTTCGGAGCTGCTGATACGGCACTGTGCCAGCAGCTCGCTGCCACGGTTAATCGCATCGCTGATGGTCGCGGTTAATTCGGCACCATTGGCCTGATTCAGACGGGCGGCAATCCACTGGTGCGACAGAATATAAAAAGCATCGCCACGGGGTGGTGTGTACAGATTATTCAGCCAGGTCTGGCCACAGATATTGGTGTCTTCGCTGACCATATAATCCGGTACGGCAGGCCAGCTGATTTTCTGGCTTGGGTTACGGGCATAACGGTTATGATTTTTCCAGTAACCCTGACCGGAATAACAGGCGCCAGCAGTTGGGCCTGTCGGATCGGTAGGATCGGTAGGATCGGTAGGATCGGTAGGATCGGTAGGATCAGTCGGATCAGTCGGATCAGTCGGATCAGTAGGATCGGTCGGGTCAGTCGGATCAGTCGGATCAGTCGGATCAGTCGGATCAGTCGGATCAGTCGGATCAGTCGGATCAGTCGGATCAGTCGGATCAGTCGGATCAGTCGGATCAGTCGGATCAGTCGGATCAGTCGGATCTACATCATCACAATTGTTCTCTTCTTTATAAGTCACGATAAAGGACGTGATTTTAGGATCGTTAAAGAAGTTATATTCAGTGCCTTCACGGGAGAAGAAGCTGGCTCCGGTCAGGTCTTCACCCACCGGGCTTTGCGATGTTGCGCGCACTGCAATGGTAAATTCTTCACCACGGAACGGACCGACCACACCACCATCGGTGTTGTACCAGTACTGGAAGTCGCCAACATAATGCTTGTCTGCCGCGCTGCCGTTACTTACTGAATAAAGTTCGTGGCCATCGTCTGACAGAATCACCTGATCAACCGGAATGCCCTGAGCATTCAGGTTATTGTCGGTAAGCACCTCGAAATACACCTTGTTGTTGCTCTGTCCGGCGGCATCTTTATTAAAGAAGAAGTACAGGAACAGGTCGCCTTCATTCAGCTGGCCGCGTGGTTTAATCGCTGAATTATTCGAATAGGTGCGTGCCGCATGGGCAACCGTCGACTCATAGAAGAAAATATGAGCTGAGCTGTCTTTTGGCTGCGGCAATGCATCATTGTATGCGTCTGCCACATAGGTCGGATGCGCAGAATCGCTGTAGTAGTTGTAACTGGCCGCTGGCGTATTGGTTCCTTTGAACGAAGTGATATTGCCCAGGAATACGTCTTTAACCAGCTTGTCCGGGTTATTTTCACTGGTTTTTGCTGCCCAGATGGATAACTTCTTGCCGCTCACACACACCTGATCATTGGCAACCGCTTCAATCATTACGGTATCCGGCGCGCTGACGCTTTTGCCATCGCTTACGGTCAGCTCAACGATATAGAAACCTTTTTCGGTCAGCGTCAGTGTTGGTTGCTGGGCGGTAGGGTCGGTCAGCAGATTAACATCGATTTCTGCCGGTGAACTGATCACTCTCCAGCTGTACGTCAGGGCATCACCGTCGGCATCGGAACTGGCGCCACCATCCAGCATCACGGTCGTACCAACCTGCTGATTCAGAATATCCGCTCCGGCATTGGCGACCGGCTTATGATTGGTCGGATCAGTCGGATCAGTCGGATCAGTCGGATCAGTCGGATCAGTCGGATCAGTCGGATCAGTCGGATCAGTCGGATCAGTCGGATCAGTCGGATCAGTCGGATCAGTCGGATCAGTCGGATCAGTAGGATCAGTAGGATCAGTAGGATCAGTAGGATCAGTAGGATCAGTAGGATCAGTAGGATCAGTCGGATCAGTCGGATCAGTCGGATCAGTCGGATCAGTCGGATCAGTCGGATCAGTCGGATCGGTCGGATCAGTCGGATCGGTAGGATCGGTAGGATCGGTAGGATCGGTAGGATCAGTCGGATCAGTCGGATCAGTCGGATCGGTAGGATCGGTCGGATCGGTCGGATCGGTCGGATCGGTAGGATCAGTCGGATCGGTAGGATCGGTAGGATCGGTAGGATCAGTCGGATCAGTCGGATCAGTCGGATCGGTAGGATCAGTCGGATCAGTCGGGTCCGGAGTTACCGGCGCAAAGTTCAGGTAATTGCTCTGGTATGGGTAAGCCACGGCCAGTTCGGTGTACACAACGCCGGCTTTACCATTAATCACAGGCTGGCGGGTGTTGTTGGCAGGGTCGTACGCCCAGATACCATAACGGCTGCTGACGGCGTCAAAATCGCTGCTGTCACGGCAGGAATCGGTCAGGCCACTTTTTTGTGTCAGGCACTGAGTCCAGCTGATCAGCATACGGCCGCTGCCATCACGGTAAGGCCAGAAGGCGCTGTACCAGCCGCCGCGTGAAATTTGTCCAGGGTAAACGTTAACCTGGCCACCGGTATAGGATTCAGGAGACAGACCGGCAAATACCGTATTGGCCTGCTGGCCACCGGTGATGGCGATCACGTCGCCACCCATCAGGCTGTGACCCTGGTGGCGGATTAATGCACCAAGGTGACCGTTGTCATCCTGCACTACGTTCATTAATTGCAGGCTGGCTTCATCACTGCCCGGAGCAATTTCACCACTGGCCAGTTCTTCAGGCTCGCTGTTGATGCTGCTCAGACGCAGCAGACTGTATTTGGTGCTGGCTGCTTTGGCTTCGCTGAAACTGGTGCAGCGGCTGGCGCTGATGCTGGTGGCTTTAATGCTGTTATCACTTTCGCAAACGGCAGTTTCGCTGCCGGCCGCGATGCGGATAAATACCAGGCTGCCATCGGCCATCATGCTTGGCTTGTAATCGTAAACATCGCCACTGGTCAGCTGAATCAGACTGCTGCCATCGCGTTCCATCTGGAACAGCACGGATGAAGCGCTGTTGCTTTGGCCACGGTTGGAAGAAAAGACAATGCCACCGTCGCTGGTATAAGCAGGGCTGATGTCCTGACCACTGTTTGCCAGAGCGTCGTCGCTGAGCACGCGACGGACATTGCCCTCATTAAAATCGTATTCGTACAGGTTCCAGGTATCTGCGGTGTAAGACTCTGTACTTTTTTCATTCAACAGACGGGCAGCAAAAATCAGAAAACGACCGTCGGGTGAGACGTTCAGATCTTTAACATCGTAGCGGTTGCTGCCAATGGTCTGGGACAGGATTTCTGTGTCGCCAGCACTTGATGAAACACGCTCACGGACAATCAGCTGCGCACCGGCCAGATAACTCTGTGAGGCTGTTTCTGCTGTACCACTTAACGTTCGTTGCACATAAGCAAAAGGAACGTCATTGGTAAAAGCAGTGTCACCTGCGTTACTGGTTGGATCAACCCCGAGGTCTTCACCACAGCCTGCGAGCAGCAGACTGCTGCACAGTAAGCCGGAAGAACAGAATTTGATTACAGCTGATTTCATTGTTGCTCACCCTTGAACTCAAAACCGGAGACCTTGCACAGAAATGTGCGGTACCAGTACTTACACCGGATATTCGCAGAGAAACCCGGACCCGAAATTGGGCATCGCTATTGTGTCATTATGTTAAATACGAAGACGGAACGTGGTCACAAACTATGGCGGGAAAACCGGGCAGTTGTTGATATTGTGAACCAGTGCAGATTTGTCGGAAGAGGGCAGAAAAAATCTGATTGAAGAGCGTTACATTGCGCTTCTGTTGTTATCAAGTCGTTAATTGGCCAGTAAAAATAACACTGTTTACGCCACAAATCCGATAAGGCGGAAACCTTCTTATTTATGCGTTTTGCGTAACCAGAATGTTGCGTACAGCCGGTTTTGCAGAGGAAATCTCCCCGTAAAAAAGGATACGGGGAGATTTATTCTAACAATGCTGTTCAGCTCGGAATCAGTACGAAGGTGTACTGCACTTTTGTTGGTGCAACCTTCTCCTGACCGAAGTTAATACCAGAAACCTTAGCCAGCATTTTCTGTTCAAGATCCGGCATTCTCAGGTCGCTGCTTATTAATTTCAGCCGCGACACCGTACCGTCAGGTTCAACCACCAGTTCAAAAACAAACTTGCCGCTCAGATCCGGGTGCTGTCGCAGCGCTTTGGCATACAGTGCATAGACACTGCCTTTGGTATTCTCAATGGTGCGGCGGATGCTCTCCATATCGCGCCGGCCACGAGCCCCTTCGCTGTAACTGCCGCCTTCATCCGGTAAATCGAGATAGGCTATCGGACTGTCGATGGCAGTTCCCTGATGTTGCGCCAGGGCCGTACCTTTTACCTGCATATCCATATCGGCATTTTTCAGACCGCCACTGCTGTTCAGATTTTCCTGACCCAGACTGGAGCGGTTATTGGCTTTAGCCTGGCCACCTTTTTCCGACAGGTTTTTATTCTGTAACTTGCTGACATCCACTTTGGTTTTCATGGTGTTCAGCGAAGACAGGGCTTGCAGTGCCTGAGCCGGTGCTTTTCCTCCGGCTTTGGGTTGTGGGCGATCCGCAGCGGTTACCGCTTCCTGTGGTTTTGGCTTAGGTTTGGGCGGTGGTGGTACCACTTCCTGTACCGGTTTGGATTGCTCCGGCATTTTCGGCGGCTCCAGCATCACCTTGGTGCGTACCACAGGAGGCTGTTCTATATCACTGAAGTGCACATCCCAGGTCGGCAAAAAAGGCACGGCGATAAACAACACCAGTAATACGACAGCCAGACGTTTAACCTGACGGATAAAGCGCTGGTTGTTTTCTTCATTAACGCTCCAGGGCAGATCAAGCTGGAGCGAAACAAACTGAGCAGTGGCTGACATCTTACTGCCCTCCACCGGTCAGGGCGCTGGCCGCAACCTGATTAACGGCCAGAGATACATCGCGGAATCCATAAGCGCTGCAGGTAGTCATAACGGCTTTTAATAAATCGTAGGGTACGCCCTGATCACCCATGATGGTGACTGAACGACCGATTTTCTTTTCAACTTCCGTTAACTCACCACTTTCTTCAGCGAATGCTTTTAACGCTTCGCCCAGCGGTTTGTTTACTTCACCCGGGCGGCGGTTAACGTCGCTGACGGCGACAATTTCTTTGTTGTCGATCACGATTTTGTCCTGAGCGACATTAATCACCAGCTGACCATGCAGGGCACCATCGGCGTTGGAGTCCGGCAGTTTTACGAAGTTAGCTTTGGCTAACTCCTGACTTTCACCGGTATTCATCAGCAGAAAGAACACCAGGATGGTAAAAATATCCATCAGCGAGGTCAGGTTCAGTGTCGCTGCTTTGGTGACTTTGCGTTGAATAAAGCTGTTTGAGGCCATATCCGTTACCGTTTTTTATCCCCAAGAGAAATTTCCGGGAAGAGTTCAACTTCGACCAGACTGGCTGCCACCACTGTTTTATAGGATTTAATGGTATCCATGGTGGAAATCAGGGTCTGATACTCGACGTTTTTGGCAGCAATAATGGTCGCGTCTTTTTTATCGCTCAGCTGATCTTTCAGATCACGCATCAGCATCGACAGCTCACGGTAATTGTATTGGTTATCGCTGAGCGGAATTTTTTTCAGCAGCTTGCCGGTAGGGAAATACACGGTAAAGCCCTGATTATCGACCATCACATCCAGCTGCGACTGGCTGAGTTCCGCCGCAGACTGGCCACCACTAAGCTCGGGCAGATTGATATCCAGCACCCGTACCTTGGTAAAAGTCAGGCTGAGCAGCAGTACCGGTACCAATACGATCATCAGGTTCATAAAGGACGTGATATCAATATCGGTATCTTCCGCCATGCGACGGTTCATTTTAAAAGCCATCAGGATGCCTTTTGCTCGTCACTGCGGTTGTCTTTCGGGTAGCCGGCTTCAACAGCACGGTTCAGGGTCATCACGTTGAGGAATTTCATTGCCGCCATTTCAATGCTGCTGACAATGGCATTGGTTTTATTATTGATAACCGCACTGGCAATCAGCAGTGGAATAGCGGCAATCAGACCAAATGCAGTGGTGTTCATCGCCACCGAAATAGATTGTGACAGCAGGGCAGATTTATCGGCCGGGTCAGCGTTGGCAACAGCAGCGAAGGCGGCGATCAGACCAATAATGGTACCGAGCAGACCGAGCAGGGTGGCAACGTTGGCCAGCATAGCCAGATAGTTGGTGCGGTTTTCCAGACGTGGCAGCACTTCCATTACACCTTCGTTCATGGCTTGCTCAATATCGGCACGTTGTTTGGTGATTTTCATCATATCCAGACCGCAACCAATGATGCGCGATACCGCCGCCTGATGGTCACGGGTGAATAACGTCATTTTTTCATGATCGTTGGTGCGCAGTAACGGCAGAAAATCCTGAAAGGTTTTTTCATTACGGGCTTTTTCGCGCTTGAGGAATATCCAGCGTTCAAAGGCAATCGCCAGACCCAGTACCAGTACGACAGAAATCGGATACATAAACAGGCCCCCTTCTTTCAGAAAGTTGACCACGATGCTGTAGATATCGCCCATTTTAGTTAGCCTCAGAATTTAAACTTGGGTTATTTTCAAGATTCATTTCGTCATAGATACGCATTGAACGCAGCATAACGTCACGATCAATCGCTTCCAGACTGTTGTCGTACCGGTCTTCCACATTCTGGTAAAGCCGGTCGACGCCACTGGCTTCCTGCCAGGGCACAAAGTAACTGACAGAAGGCTGCTCTTTATCACCGACAATCTTACTTTCCAGTTTGATTGCTTCCTCGGCGATAACCGGCAGACTGAATAAGCTTACGATCAGCAGGTATTTCATCATTTATTCCGCCGCCAGTTTGCCGTTACCTGTGTTTGCCGGACCTGCATCGATAAAGCTTGTGCTGATTCCGGTACGGCTCTGTACTTCCTCATACCAGTCGGACGCCGCATGCGTCTTTTTATTGGTCAGAAACAGGTAGGCTTCATAGTGTGCCTGTGCCTGCTGCGGAATGTTGAGATACAGGTCATAAAGTACGGCCAGATTCAGATGTGCTTCAGGAAAGTCAGGCCATTGTTGCAGGGCTTTGGCATAAGTATTTTGTGCCACAATAAATTTACCCTGATGACGCTGAGCCTCACCCAGTCCGAGCCAGGCGTTCACATTCTGTGCATTAATGCCCAGAGCCTGCTGATAATAAGCCTCGGCTTCCGCCGGACGATCATTGGTCATACTGATATCGCCCAGCATCACCAGCGGCCCGGCCAGCGACGGATCTTTTTCGACGATTACTTTCAGCTTTTGCACGGCGGTTTTTTCGTCATCCGCGGCCAGTGCTTTTTTCGCTTCAATAAACAGCAGTACAGAACCTTTGCTGATAGTGCCGGTTTGCTTCAGGTAAGGGTTTTCTGCCGGCACATAGGGAATTTTCTGCCCTTTCTCGTCGTATCCCTGTTTTGGCAGATACTGCACTGTTTGTGTCAGGGTTTGCGGTTCTGTTTTTATCTGCGTCTGTTGTGCTGCACAACCGCTGAGCAGTGCCAGAATCAACATGGGTTTAACGAATTTCATCGCCATACCTCTTTTGTTCTTCAGTTTTGTTAAAGCGTGCAGGAGAAAGCAGCGCCAGCGCTTTGAAGCTGTCATCAATCCATTGGTTGAAGTGACCTTTCCAGCCCTGTTCGACGTTACTGGTGTATACCGATAACGCCAGTTCCAGCATCGGAGTAGCCTGCTGTGCAATCAGCTCACGGAACATTGCAGCATCCTGCTCCGACATGCCTTCCGGAACCGGCAGGGTCTGCAGTTCATTAGCCATTTGCTGGTACAGGCGGGCGATTTTAAAGCTGCCCTGGGTCGTAAACTCCAGCAGGCCATATTCGGCAGCCTGCTGATAACGGCTGACGGCATCCTGCAGGCTCTGGTTTTTCAACGGTAAATTACGCTCAAGATTGGCCGCCAGACGACGCTTATTAAACTCACCGGCAAAGTAATCGCCGTATTCGGTATTAGCCCAGGCTGCAAGCCAGCGCGAACGGTCCGTACGCTGATCACCACCGCTGGCATCACCCTGAATTATGCGGCGTAACCAGTACAGTTTGCGTCTCTCATCTTTTTGCTGGCCGTAAATCAGGGCAATGTGATAACGCGCTTCCATACGATTATCGAATGGTTGTTCGTAATTACGTGCCCAGGTTTTGTAATACTCAAGCGCGGTATCCAGCTTGCCCAGTTTTTCGTAAAGGCCGGCGGCGGCAAACAGGGCATCACGTTTTACGTCGGCACTTTTGTCATTGGCATAGAGGTAATCGTAAGTTTTCGCTGCCTGCAGCAGCTGACCATCCTGCTCATAACCGTAAGCCAGTTTACGTGGAAACTCGGCTGCAAGTTCGTGCTGTGGATAGAGTGCGCGCAACTCTTTAAGTTCAGTGATGGCCGGTTGCCATTGTTTTTCTGCAAGTAAGGTTACGGCTGCATCGTATTGGGCAATGACACGGACTTTGCTGTCTGGTGCAATGGTTTTGATGCGCAACTGCTGTTCGGCGGCTGCCAGTTTTTGTCCGGCGGCCATCATACCTTCGGCTTTTTTATACACGGCGGTGGCCATACGCTCGCTGACCGCGACATATTGCGGGTGTTGTTTACCCAACAGCTGACGCTGGTTGTCGTAGTTCTTTTCCGCTTCCAGATAATTTTTCTGCTGGTAATAGGAGTGCGCAATAATACCGTACGCGGTTTGCTTCAGATTTTTATCCAGCGCTTTATTGCCGCTGATCAGCTTGCTGGCGACGTCAATCGCTTGTGGATAACGGTTCAGGCTGAATAAATATTCGGCAGCGTTAGTCAGTACCGCAGGCGATCGCTTATCGCTGTCGTAGCGCTCGGTAAAGCGCAGCATACTGGCAACGGCGTTTTCCTGTGCGTGGGATTTTTCTTTTGGATTCTGTTCCAGCTCAGCAATACGGTTCTGATAGGCGAGGATAGCGGCGTAGCCGGAGCGGTTGCCGAATTCTTTATCCTGATACTGGTAGCTGACAATTTCGTAGTCGGCAGCCGCCTGCTCGTACTGCTTCGCCTCGAAATGTGCTTCTGCTTTCAGGTAACGCTGTTTTGCCAGGTCGCTGCTTTGTGGAAAGCTGCTCAGGTATTCACCGTAATATTGGGTTGCACTGGCATAGGATGCCGCTGATTTTTCATTAAGCTCATCGGCACCTTTAATTTTGGCGGCGTCTTTTTCGCCAGCCAGTTTGGCCTGTGCCTGAGCCTGGGCGTGAAAATGCGCTGCCAGTTCAGTCAGATAAGGTTTCAGGTTGCTGCTGATTTCAGTCCGCAGGGGTTCGCTGGCCTGCGCCCAGTAAGCCGATTGCATTCCGTACTGGGCGACATAGGCCTGTTTAGCCTGCAGTACATCTTTGGCAAAGGCGCCTTTTATATAGGCAGCAATCAGCTTGCTGTGCATGCCCGGAGTACGGATATCCAGTGGATAGCGTTCGATAAAATACTGGTAAGTCGCTGCACTGTCGGCGTAGCGGTTTTTCTCGAGGTAATAGGCCCCCAGATTTTCATACACCTGCCAGATATAGGCTTTGTTACGCAGGCCTTTAACGTCGCTGATTTTCTCGGCGCCACCGAGATTGACCAGTGTCAGACTGATGGAGTGCAGGGTGTCATCAACCAATGGCTTTTCGGCGTTGCTCAGGGTCTGGCTGCTTTGCTCGTCAAGGACAACGGAAAGAACATAAGCAAAAGATTCCAGGGCATCATCAAACAGTCCGCGTTTATACAAAGCCCAGCCCAGCATGTAATGAGCATTGAGCTGCAGTGATGGGGCATTGGCTTCCGTTACGGTGCGGTAATGGAATTCGGCCTGTTTGTATTTTTCATTATTGAAATTGATGTCGCCTAAACGGAAGTGTGCTTCGGCAATACCGGAATAATCCGGGTGCAGGGCTACCAGACGCTTGAGCATAGCTTCGGCATTTTTCGGTTCGCCTTCCATCTCATAGGCTTTTGACAGCTGATAGAGCACTTCGGCGTTATCCGGAGAGTTCGGATATTTTTCCAGAATGTCGATATAAGAATTAATGGCGTCGCGGTAGTAGCCTCTGCTCGGTTTATTGTCCGGGCTGGTTTGCAGGTGATCACCTTCCGCCATGGAAACCCCGGCGATACGGCGTTCGATCTGCTCTTTCAGGAATTTGTCATCAACCAGTTCCAGCAGTTCCTGATATTCCTCACGCACCTGGTGGTGATTCATATCAGAAAAATCGAGATTACTTTCTTCGGTTTCCTGACTCTTTAAGCTGCCGATTGTGTCGCTGCCGCCAAACAGACTGCATCCGCTCAACAATATTGGCAAACCCATAAGCAAGCCTATGTGGTTAAGGTGTTTCATTGCTGTGCTCCGCTGCTGGAATCTTCAATGTTGTTAAGGGCTTTATCGTAAAGCCGGGCTTTACCCAGGCGCGCCTGCGCCCAGTAGTACCGGATCCGCTCTTCGTGCTTGTCCAGCTCGGCGGTAATAACGCCACGCATTACTTTTTCCAGCGAGCGGATCAGGTTATTGGTATTGGCTAATTCTTTACTGACTTGAGTGGCCAGCTCGCGGCTGCGAGCTTCCAGCTGATAGCTGAGTTTGTAAGGCTCTTTGATGGCAGCAACCTGATCCATTTTATCGCCAACCATTTCCAGATCTTTCTGCGTATTGGCCCAGAGGCTGGTAAAACGCTCCTGGTCACGTTCGGACAGCGTCAGGGTGGTCAGTTTCTGTTCCATTAAACCATCTTTATAGAAGCGAAATTTTTCCTGAGCTTCGTTGGTGGCGGTCATTAACTGCTCCATTCCGGTCTGATCGCGACGGATACGGATAATAAGTTCGTGCTCGTGAATCTGCATTTGCCAGAACTGCAGGTTGCGGCGAATGCCATACAGGTCGCGTAATTCTTTAATAACTGAATAAAAATTGTTCGATGCCATCAGTTCGGTAAGAAAGGGCGTCAGTTTGGTGTAGTCGACACTGGGTTGCATACCATACCAGTCAGACTCGTCCAGCATAGCTTCGAGGTTAATAACGAATTCCTGAGGAATTTCCTGTGAAGCGATAACCTTGCGTGCCATTTCAATAGTATTGAGGCCATCTTTAAAGGCTTTTTCGGCCAGCAGGTATTGTTTCAGAGCGCTGCGTTTGGCTCCCTGAGTTTCATAGACATGGGCCAGCAGTACTTTGGCTTCCTGGGTTTCAGGAATGGTGATCGAACGCTGGTTTAACAGATTCAGCGCAGGTACCGCGTCGCCATAGCGCTTTAATTTGATCGCAGCCCAGGCATAGGTTAACAGTGCCCGGTTGGAATACAGGCCGGTAGTACGCACACCCTGCAGATAATTCCAGGCTGCCAGCAGATTGCCTTCGGTCATTTCCAGTTGCGCCAGTGCGTGTCGTGCCCGGTCGGCGAGCACGGCCAGCTCTTCGCTTTTATGTAACGCAGCGGTGCTCATCACGCGATTCAGGCTGGCCATGGCTTCTTTGGTTTTGCCGCTTTTCAGCTGGCTGATGGCCAGGTTGTAAATAAGGTAAGGTTGAAAACGGATGTTGTCTGACAACTGATTAATACCACTGTTTGCGGCATCAGTCTGACGATTGCGGATATTAATCAGGGTTGCCAGATAGTTGTACTCACTGGCAATTTCAGCCGGTATGTGGCCGCTAATCTGCATCAGGGCGTGCGCCGCCCGTGCGGTATCGGCTTTCTGGTAATAGAGTTTGGCCAGATAAAACCAGGCACGGTTACGTTGTTCCGCTGCAACTTCCGGGGTGAGCAGCTGGCTGAAAATTTCTTCGGCCTGGGCGGCAATACCGTAAGACAGGGTCATACCACCTTTCAGCAGACGGGCTTCGTCACCATGATGCTGCAGGGCATTCTGGCTGTGGGCATATTCGTACTGTACCAGGGCTGAGAAGTAATCCTGCTGGTAATAATCAAACAGAATACCGCCGTACTCGAGGTCTTTTACCTGTGCGGCCGATACATGATGTGTGGCAAAAACCAGTGCCAGCAGAAAGCGCGTGAAGATTTTCATAAGCACTACCACTGATTAATGGTAAACACAGGTTCCTGGCGGGCGCTGTCATCCGTGATGGTCAGCTCCAGAAACTGACTTGCTTTGCCTTTTTCCAGTGTCAGCTCGGCCGCTCTTTTATAGGCGCGGCCATTGGGGCCGATGCCGGTAAAAAAGGCGGTGACTTCGTGCTTGCCTTCAGACAGGTTGGTCATAAACAGTTTTTGTACGCCGCCACGATTCAGAGCTTCACGCTGTTTGGCTGAATACAGGTGTGAGGAGACCATTTTGTCGTCAATTTTCAGTTTTACACTTTCAAGGGTAAAAAACTGTCCACCTTCGACGGCAACAAAAACCGTGAACTGGGTGTTGGTAGGAAACAAAAGAGCTTCCTCCATGACGCGCAGATCTTTGTTCAGCATGATGACGCGGGTTTTCAACGCCTGAATATTGCCGGATAAACGCTGAACTTCACTCATCGCTTTGTTGGCTTTTTCTTCTGATTTCTGCTGGCCAAAATCGATACTGGCATCGGCCGCCAGTAAAGGGGCAGATATGGAAAGACTGAAAAATAATGACAAAAATGCCCAAAAACGCACGTCTGTTACTCCTGCCGCTTTTACGCCGACGTTGGACGGTCGGGCATTATCTGCACTTCTCAGTTTAAAAACCTGCACCTGTTCAAAAAACAGGGTTACGCCAATTTTTTTTGCCGATAATGAGTGGTGCGTCACACTTTTGTTGTAACGGATGTCACAGTGTGAACAGGTTAACAGTCGGAAAGTGATTCACTGCCAGACACCTGTCAGTGCTTTTCCGTAAGATGCCAGCCGAATCTGTTATAACGGCATCATCATGCAACGATACCTGATATTGGTACTGAGTCTGTGTCTCGGGGCTTCTCCGGCTCTGGCACGACAGGGCAGTGCGGCACAGCCTGAAAAACAACCTCCGCAAGTTTCCAGCGAAGATATTGATCAGGCCCTGAAGGTGAAGGTGATTGATCCCTATCTTGAGCTGCATACCGGTCCGGGACGCGGTTACCCGGTGATTTATGTGGTGGAAAAGGGTGAAGATATTGCGGTGGTCAGTCGCCGTACAACCTGGTACCTGATCGCCGACCGGCGTGGCAAAACCGGTTGGGTAACGCGCGAAAGTCTGGCGCGCACCCTGCTGGAAACCGGCACGCCGGTAGCCTTGCCGGAGACCCGTCATGGTGATTTTTTACGCCACAAGGCGCGGCTTGGCTTTACCGTCGGTCAGCAGGAAGGGTCGGAGCAGGTGAGCCTGCTGGCGGGTTACCGCCTGAGTCGTAATTTTGGTATTGAGGCTGAGTACGGCCAGTTATTTGCAGAAACCGTCGATGGTTATCAGCGCTCCGTCAGCCTGATCGTCGAGCCAACGGATCGCTGGTCTTTCACTCCTTTTCTGTCAGCAGGGTTCGGTCGTCAGGAGTTGCAGCTGAAAGAAAAATTACCCGGCAATAAACCGGTTAATGACGATTTCCGCAGTCTGGGCATTGGCGTCAATGCCTACATCGGTTTCAACTTCGTATTGCGCGGTGAATACCGCAACCTGACGATATTTTCAGACAATGACACAGTGAGTAACGCGATATGGCGAATTGGTTTCAGCAGTTTCTTCTGACAGCAGCAGTATTGCTGCTCAGCCCATTGGCATTGTCTGCGGAAGAAGGTAATGACGGTACCGTCGTTATTAATCCGATCAAAATTATTGAACCGGATGTTCAGCAAAGCAAAAATGATCAGGCAAAAATCGACAACGAAGTGTTTGAGGCTGGTTTTTTCCTTGGCATGATCAGCATCGAAGATTTCGGTACTCACCCGCTGTATGGCGTAAAAGCGTCATTTCATGCAACGGAAGATTTTTTCCTGCAGGCAAACTATGGCCGCAGCGAAGCCGGGCGTACAAGTTATGAAACCATTAATGGTAGTGGCATCAATATTCTGACCGATGCCGAGCGGGAATACAGCTATTACGATGTGCTGGTTGGCTACAACCTGTTCCCGGGGGAGACTTTTGTTACCCGTAATTTAACGTTTAATTCTGCGTTTTACCTTGTTGGTGGTGTTGGCAATACGCGTTTCGCCGGAGATGAGCAATTTACTCTGGTGGTTGGCACGGGTTACCGCATTATTTTTTCTGACTGGCTGACCTGGAACCTGGATTATCGTGATCATATGTTTGATACCGAGCTTCTGGGTACTAAGAAAAAGACTCATAACATTGAATTTGCTACCGGGTTAACAGTTTTCTTTTAATTGCATAACAGATTGTAAACGCAGGTCGCATTTTGTAGCTGCTATTCCGTTTACCATATAAGCGTTACTTTAAGGTTGGAGGCTTTATGGCTAGTCGGAATTTCGCAACAGGTGTTTTGCTGTCTGTTTTACCGTTAATGTTCAGCAATGTCAGTGTTGCCGCTTCACCCTCAGACTATAGCGAAGCCTGTGAGTGTAAAACTTCAGAGAATGGTACGCGTACCATTCCGGTTTTAATCCGCGACTTTAAAACCAGCCATCCGGATTTTGAAACTATGGATGGTGTCGATTATGGCATTGTAAAAGAAGATCTGGGTGACGATGGTCGTCCGGTATATGCGCATGAAGGCCGCAGCAGAACGACAACGGGCAAAGCCAATTTTGACCAGTGGTATCGTGATGTGCCGGGCGTGAATATGGCCATCAGCAAGAACCTGACGATTCGTGAAATAGCTTCAGGCTTCTGGGAATACAGCAACCACAGTTTTTTCCCGATTGACCGTGAGGGCTTCGGTAATCAGGGAAATTATCATAACTACCACTTCACGCTGGAAACACACCTGAAGTTTTATTATGTACCGGGCGGCCAGTTTACCTTCCGCGGTGATGATGACCTGTTTCTGTTTATCAACGGTAAGCTGGCGATGGATATCGGTGGTGTTCATGGCATGATCGAGAAAACCCTCGATCTGGATCAGGTTGCGGAACGGCTGGGTATCGAGCCTTACCATACTTACTCTTTTGATCTGTTTTTTGCCGAGCGTCATACCTCTGAATCGCATTTTCAGTTTCAGACCACGCTGGAGCTTGAATGCCTGTAATACAGACATTATGAGCGGATGAATCTTCCATAAAAAAACCCGGCAATTGCCGGGTTTTTTATTACTGCGGGTTCAAGCCAGAATCAGTTGGCTTCAACGATGCGCTTCATGTCAGTCATGTAGCCACGCAGTTCCTGACCAATCCACTCAACCGGGTGGTTGCGGATGTTTTCGTTCACTTCGATCAGGCGCTTGTTGTCTACAGAGTTAGACTTCAGCTTCAGACCTTTACCGATAACGTCGGTGCTGATATGTGGCATGAACTTCTCGCGCAGCAGAGGTACCGCAGCGTGAGAGAACAGGTAGTTACCGTACTCAGCAGTATCGGAAATAACCACGTTCATTTCGTACAGCTTACGACGCGCGATGGTGTTGGCGATCAGCGGAGTTTCGTGCAGAGACTCGTAGTATGCAGATTCTTCAACGATGCCGCTCTCAACCATGGTTTCGAACGCCAGTTCAACGCCGGCTTTGATCATGGCAACCAGCAGGATGCCGTGGTCGAAGTATTCCTGTTCGTTGATTTCAACGTCAGAAGCCGGTGCTTTTTCGAAGCCGGTTTCTGCCGTTTCTTCACGCCAGGTCAGCAGGTTTTTATCGTTGTTGGCCCAGTCAGCCATCATGGTGCGTGAGAATTCGCCGGTCATGATGTCGTCCTGATGCTTGCGGAACAGAGGACGCATCAGTTCTTTCAGTTCTTCAGCCATATCGAACGCAACGATTTTCGCTGGGTTAGACAGGCGGTCCATCATGTTGGTGATGCCACCGTACTTCAGCGCTTCAGTTACAGTTTCCCAACCGTACTGGATCAGCTTGGCTGCGTAGCCTTCGTCGATACCGTCTTCAACCATTTTCTCGAAGCCCAGGATCGCACCGGTCTGCAGCATGCCGCACAGAATGGTCTGCTCGCCCATCAGGTCAGACTTAACTTCAGCAACGAAAGAAGATTCCAGACAGCCAGCGCGGTGACCGCCAGTACCGGCAGCCCATGCTTTAGCGATGTCCCAGCCTTCGCCTTTAGGATCGTTTTCAGGGTGAACAGCGATCAGGGTCGGAACACCGAAGCCACGCTTGTACTCTTCACGTACTTCAGAACCCGGGCACTTAGGAGCAACCATCACAACGGTCAGGTCAGGACGGATCTGCATGCCTTCTTCAACAATGTTGAAGCCGTGGGAGTAACCCAGACAGGCGCCTTCTTTCATCAGCGGCATAACAGCAGAAACAACAGCAGTGTGCTGCTTGTCTGGCGTCAGGTTGATCAGCAGGTCAGCCTGTGGCACCAGTTCTTCGTAAGTACCAACAACGAAACCGTTGTCAGTCGCGTTTTTCCAGGACTGACGCTTCTCAGCGATGGCTTCAGCACGCAGGGTGTAAGACACGTCCAGACCGGAATCGCGCATGTTCAGACCCTGGTTCAGGCCCTGAGCACCACAACCAACGATCACAACTTTCTTACCTTTCAGGAATTCGGCTTCGGAAGCGAATTCAGAACGGTCCATAAAACGGCAGCGACCCAGCTGATCCAGCTGTTGACGCAGGTTCAGAGTATTGAAGTAGTTAGCACTCATCTCTGGCTCCTTAAATTGAGGTTATGTGGATTTAAAAACGTTGCGGCGAATAGTAGGGGAAGATGACTGTTGCGTAAAATGCTATATTTGCGCCATCTCGTTGCATTTTATGCAACAACCTTATTTCGGCTAAGGAAATACGATGGATTACAAGGACTTGCAGGTGTTCCTCAGTCTCAGCTCGCTGCAGCATCTGGGTAAAGCCAGCCAGCAATTACATATGAGTGCGTCGACACTGAGTCGCCGTCTGGCGCGGATGGAGGAAGAAGCCGGGGCACAATTGTTCAGCCGTGACAGCTCGCCCCTGCAGCTGACGCCGGCGGGTGAGCTGTTCCGTCAGCATGCTGAGCAGACCCTGCTCAGCTGGGAGCAGTTGCGCAGTGCGGTGGGAACTCAGGTCAGTGATCTGAGTGGCCGGCTGACACTGTATTGCTCCGTTACCGCCAGCTACAGCTTTCTGGCGGACTTATTGTCGCGCTTTCGTGAAAAATATCCGCAGGTGGATCTGCGCATTCATACCGGCGATGCGGCGGAATCCATTCCCCGGGTCGAGTCCGGCGAGGCGGATGTGGTGATTGCTGCACGTCCGGAACAGCTGGCTGCTGGGCTGACATTTAAAGCGATGGCGGCATCACCGCTTCTTTTTATAGCGCCGCGCGCACCGGGAGCGGTGCTGCCGCTGAATCAGACGGAGATCGATTGGGCGCAGGTGCCGATGGTGTTGTCCGAATCCGGTCTGGCGCGTACCCGCGTGAACCGCTGGTTCGCCGCACGCAATATCGCCCCGCATATCTATGCACAGGTAACGGGTAACGAGGCGATCGTCAGTATGGTGGCGCTGGGTGTAGGTGTTGGTGTGGTGCCGGAACTGGTGTTGCGCAACAGCCCGATGGCTGGCCGGGTGCGGGTTTTAAATGTGCAGCCGGAACTTGAACCCTTTGCCATCGGTCTGTGTGCCCAGAGTCAGCGTTTGCAGGAACCCCTGTTGCAGGCGTTATGGAAGACAGCCGCCATTTAATGCCTCATAATGAGCGGTTCTACTGAGGTGTGTTTATGAGCCTGCAACAAATGAATGATGACAACAAGGTTGTACCCCTGATGGATAACGAAGACGAGAACGGACGTAAGTCTGCCAAGTGGCCGGGACGCAAAGGCATTTACCTGTTGCCGAACCTGTTCACTACCGGTGCCTTGTTCTCCGGCTTTTATGCGGTAGTGGCCAGTATGAACGGCCATTTCGAAAACGCGGCGATCGCGATCTTTATTGCCATGATCCTCGATGGTCTGGACGGACGTGTTGCCCGCCTGACCAATACTCAGAGTGACTTTGGTGCTGAGTACGACAGTCTGGCGGATATGGTGTCCTTTGGTGTGGCGCCAGCGCTGGTTGCGTTCAGCTGGGCACTGCAGGATCTGGGTAAGATTGGCTGGGTTGGTGCTTTTATTTATGTCGCCGGTGCGGCATTGCGTCTGGCACGTTTCAATACCCAGCTGGCGGTGGCCGATAAGAACTTCTTTACCGGTCTGGCCAGCCCGGCGGCGGCAGCTATTGTGGCTGGTACCGTATGGGTGTTCAGTGAAACCGGAACACCGGGTGCGGAAATCGCCTGGCTGATGGCCGTTGTCGTGCCGGCTGCGGGTTTGCTGATGGTCAGTAACTTCCGCTACCACAGCTTTAAAGGTCTGGATCTGCGCGGCAAGGTGCCTTTTGTTGCCATGCTGGCCGTAGTCTTCGTGTTTGTCGTGGTCTCCATTGATCCGGCCAAGGTACTGCTGGGCGTGTTTATGATCTACGCACTGTCGGGTCCGGTGTATGAAGCCTGGCTGCGTTTGCGTGAAAAAAGAGCCAAAGGTTGAATTCTTAGCTCAAT